>CAIXUF010001500.1 GCA_903922535.1 Candidatus Hydrogenedentota bacterium | reverse complement strand
CTTCGGCGCCGACGTCGACGCCGAGAACCTTCGCCTCGTACATCGCCGCCTGGGGCGAGGCATCGCGGCGGGCAAACTTTCCCTGCGTGTGGATGTCAACGGCGGCTGGGACGCGGCCACTACTCCTGATCGAATCGCCGACCTGGCGCCGTACGGCGTCTGCGTGGTCGAGCAGCCGGTGTTCTGCCCGGCGGGCCAACTGACCCAACTCGCGCAGCGATGCGCCCTGCCGTTGATGGCCGACGAATCACTGCTCACGCCCGACGACGCGGAAATCCTGTCGCGCGAGCCGAAGGTCTGGTGGAACATCCGGATTTCCAAGAACGGCGGTCTCGTCCCCGCGCTGGCCCTGGCGGCCAAGGCGGCGGACAGCGGAATTCCGTTCACGGTCGGATGCATGGTGGGGGAGAGCAGCATCCTTTCGGCGGCCCAGCGAAGGCTCTTGCAGGCCTGTCCGCCGCCGCAGTTCGTGGAAGGCAACTACGGCCGCTTCCTGATGTCGGACGACCTGACGACGCGGTCGCTTCGCTTCGGTTACGGCGGGCGGTTGGGTGTGCTCCGCGGGCCGGGGCTGGGAATCCAAGTGGACCGCCGGAAACTCCAGCAGTACGGCAGGCTGGTAAGATCGTTACGGGCATAGGTGTGGCACGTGCAGTTCCCCGTATGGTCTTGCCTGTGAGTCACAGGGGAGTCTCTGCCCTTGCCGGAATGGGCGATTTTCTCGTGGCGATTTTCTCGTGTACACCTTTGATAGTGTTCGTTAGGATCATAGCGACAAAGGTTTTACCTCCTGAGTCTGAATGATCGCACGGAGAGCGGACGGTACGGGTACTATGAGCAGGACACTTCGAATATACATCGACACTTCAGTGATTGGCGGCTGCTTTGATGTGGGATTTGCCGCAGAGTCTCTACGCGTATTGCGTTTGGCTGAGAAGGGAGCCTTGATTCTTCTGATAAGTGAAGTCACGCGACGGGAACTGGAAAAGGCGCCGGCCCAGGTTCAAAAGATGCTGGCATCCATTCCACGGAAGTGCATTGAGGAAGTGCTCGCCTCGGAACCGGCCATCCATTTGCGAGATGCCTATATCAGAGCTGGGATCGTCGGTTTGAAGTGGCTGGATGACGCGCTTCATGTGGCTCTGGCAACTGTGGTCAAAGCAGATGCAATTGTCTCCTGGAATTTTAAGCACATTGTCCGCCTTGACAAGATAAAGGCGTACAACGAGGTGAACTTACAGGCGGGGCATAGTATAATTACCATAGTGACGCCCAGAGAGGTCTATGCAGATGAAGACGCCTAAGCCAATCAAGGGATTCGACGCGGTTTCGTTCAAACATGATGCCGCATTGAGGATTTACGAACAGATCAAGGGGATGACCCCTCGTCAGGAACTTGCGTTTTGGAGAAAGGCTAAGCCGATTCGCCCCGTCTCCACGGGGAAACGTTCTCGGAATCAGCCGACAACACGATAGTCGGCACACCAGAAATACGTGAGTTCAGTGAAAGTGCATTTTGCTCCCAGGCCTTCGATCGCGGCGAGAAAATCGCCTTAGGATGGAAAGCCCGGTAGCGAGGCAGAGCATGGAGCCTGCGGGAGTTACGTTCAGGTCTTGCCGCCCTTTGGCTTGGTCTCGCCCAGTTGCAGCGTCGCCAGGGCGGTGGACATGTCCTTGGTGAACTCGAAAATCTTTTCCAGCCCCGT
>CAIXUF010001499.1 GCA_903922535.1 Candidatus Hydrogenedentota bacterium | reverse complement strand
CTAATCCCCAAGGGAGTTCCCCCGGCTCTGCCGGGGTGGCAGTAAGAGTTTGACATTTCCGGGAGTCTGTTTGGATACGCAGGGCAAGTGCGGACAAGGCGCCCAAGACGCGTCCGCGGAGCACGACGGTCTTCTTGCCGGACCGGGGCGTCACAGACCAGTACAGACGCGCGGATGAGAAAGCGAACGGCTGATTAAGACAGTTGAACCGGGGGTGATGACTCAACCCTACGCGGACTGTAAACCGGGGCGAGTGCTTCACTCTCTCGCCCAGCCGCTTTGAGCGGCTCAGAACATAAAGCCCCCGGCTTTGCCGGGGGATATTTACTCCCTGTCCACACCGGCTTTGCCGTTGGCCCGCGCCAATTTGGGATAGGGCGTGTCATACCCCTTTGTCGAGTGCCAAAGAATCCGGTTCAGGGTGTCCTCATCCGCCTCGTCCGCCTCATCCAGCGGCAAACGCACCGACCGTTGTGCCCAGTACCGTTGCCTTCCCTGCAGGGAGTTCAGATTTGGGTTCATCTCGTCCAGCGGGACCCGGCTGGGACACACCGTGTACGGCGTGAGATCCGGCTTGTCCGTGAATGCGTTGAGCATGGGGGTCGAGGCCATGTCGATCTGGTTCAGGGGCGGAAGCCCGAGAATCAGCTCCATGGTCCGCAGCATGCCCGTCTGGTTGTAGAAGGTGCTGTCCACGCAGCCGCGTTTGGTGTGGGGACTGACGCACAACGCCACCGTTCGATGGCCGTCCACATGGTCGAGCCCCGCCTGGGGATCGTCCTCCACCACAAAGATGGCGGTCTCGGGCCAGAACCGGCTGTGGGAGACAGCGTCAACCATTTGCCCGAGGGCATAGTCGTTGTCGGCGACGCACGCGCGCGGCGTGGGCATCCCCGGCTTTGTCCCGGCCGTGTGGTTGCCGGGCAGCAGCATGATAATGAAATTGGGCAGTTCGCCCTTCGCCTCGTATTCGCGAAATTCCTTCATGAATTCCCGCATCCGGTATGCATCGGACACTTTGAGGGGAAAGCCGACATAGGTGGGGCAAAGGTAGGGCTCGAGCGTGTGCAGTTGCGTTGTCGCGCGGACACCCACTTTGCTTTCGCCGCTCAGCAGATCGCGGTGAACGTCATCCCATGTGGCGGAGGGGGGATCGATCTTGGCCGTGACGAACTCGCCATAGTCGCGAAAGGTCAGCCCCTTGGCCAGCACTTCGTCCCAAATGAATCCGTTGGGGGCGAAGGCGAGCGCGTCCTCGCCCTCGTACGGATAGCTGCGGGGAAAGCCTCCAAAACTTTTTTCGAGATAGTCGGCCACATACCCCTCATTGCACCACTGGTGACCGTCGGCGCTGAGCACGCCGTTGCAGTAGAAATTGTCCAGCAGCACAAACTGCCGCGCCAGGGCGTGCTGGTTTGGCGTCACTTCCTCCCCAAACTGGCAGAACTTGGGTTCGCCCTTCCCTTCCGGCATGTCGCCAAAGACCTGGTCGTAGGTCCTGTTCTCTTTGATGACGTAGATGACGTGCTTGAACACGGACACTTCCCCCGGACGGCTCGGAACCGGCACGGTGCATTCGGGCACGCCTGCCAGGTGCAGGGCTTTGTGAAGCAGCGGCAGGCGCATGTTGACGCCAACGCGGACGGTGAGACGCTCAAGTTCATCGGCGCCCGGCACGGCAACCAGCGTCACCGAACCCAGCAGGTCATGCGAATTGTGCCCGCTCGGCGCTCCAAGGCCGTTCTTGCGCTTTTCTTCCTCGTTTGCCTTTTCATAGAGACTCCCCACGCCCTTGATGTTGGCCACGCAGAGCATGCCGCCGTGCGCCAGGGTTACGGCGCCAGGATACCACCCAACGGGGATGAAGCCCTTGACGGTTCCCTGCGCGGTGTCAATAACCGCGATGGCGTTGTTGCCGCCGTTGGCCACGAAAAGCGTGGTTCCGTCGGGACCCAGCACAAGCGCGTTGGGTGCGCTGCCGAAAGGCAGTTCCTTCATGGGTTTCACATCGAAAGTATTGACACACTCGTTCGTGGCGGTGTCAATGACGGAGATGGTGTCGCTGTTGGCGTTGGCCACATACAGCCGCGACCCGTCGGGCGCCAGAACTATTGCGCATGGATGCAAACCCACCGCGATGTCCTTGATGACGGTTTTGCCCTCCAAATCAACAACGGAGACGGTTCCAGTCGAGGCCACGCCCGTCCGGGGATCAACCACCGCACGGCTTCCGCCCGTGGGACCGGTCACATCATCCTTGCCGGGTCGGCGTCCGCCCCAGTTGGTCACGTAGGCCCTGGAACCGCGGCACAGCACCGTGTAGGGGGCTATGCCGACAGGAATTTCGGTCTCCACGGTTTTTGTGGACAGATTGACAATGCCCAGCGAATTGTTCCGGCTTAACGCGACGCAGAGACGCCCGTTTTCCTCGTCAAGAAAGAAGCCTCCCGGCGCCGGCGCGCCGTTTGATCCCGGCAGGCCCATTTCCTTTTCTTTGACCCATGCAAACAGTCCGTCCGGATTGCACTGCGCAAAATACAGGGTGCTGCCCGATTCTGTGGTCCAGACGCCTTTCCCGTCGCGCGTCCATGCGATTCCACAATGGCTGTTGCCTCCCTTGGGCAGGGTCAGTGTCTGGCGCACGGTGCGCGTTGCCACATCCACGAACACAATGTCGTTGCGATTCTTCACGGCCAGCAAAGATTCGTCAGGACTAAGCGCGAGGTCCACGGGCCGGCCTGGAAAGAGAACGGACTCCCCGGCGGGATCGATTATTTGCTGTGTGGCGACGACATAGGTCCCATCATCGCCCCGGCCGACCGTGCCCTTCTCCAGAACATCTCCGGCGGCGCAACTGGCGAACACAAACACAAGCGCAAGCAACATGCAGGAACAGCGCATTGCAACTCCCTTCATCTTTGGGCTTGAGGTGCGGTTAAGCGTCCGAAGGCCGTCGAGGAGTCTCACGGAAGAATTCGGTGCCGGATTCATATGGTCGGATGCTTCTTCATGGACTGTCGGGACGACCGCCAATGTGCAAAGCATATGAATCCAGGCGGTGGAAAGCAACGACGCGCGGTTCCATGGGGGACTTGGGGCAATCATGCCAATCATCGACCTTCAGTGACTTTAGATCCGCCGGCCCCGCTTGCCTGATTGGCCGCAGCCACTGCCGCGGCTGAGAAATGCGATGATTTCTTCTGTGTAGAGAAACGCTTTTATGCCTGTGTCGCGGGCCTTTATGTGGTCCTCTGCAACCCAAACGCGTTTGGCCTTTTGCAGGGCGGCACCGGCGAAGACGCCATCACCCCATGCCGTCAATGCGATTCGCCGCGTGCATGGGCCTCTGAACAGCGGGGTTTTCGGACAACCAAACACCGTTTACCGCAGTTCCTTGACCTTGAGGTTGCGAAATTCAATCCGATAGCCCTCGCCTTCGAGCCCCACCAGGCCTTTCGGATTGCCGCAGTCTTTTATCTCGCACGTGACGGCCCCGTTGACCCACAGGGTCAACACGCTGCCGCGCGCCGTGATCTCAAGCGTGTTCCATTCGCCCGCGGGCTTTACCCGGCCGTCCGTCACCTCCTTCGTGGTGGTGAAGAACCTCTTTTGCCCGTCCGCGCCGGGCGTTTCCCCGAAGAGATAACCGCCGTTGCCGTCGCCGATCTGGGCCTGGTGCCAAATGCCGCCATCCTTCGAGTTCCGGGCGTAGACGCCGCTGTTGTATCCGGTCTTCCCTTCGACCTTCGTGTAGCGGAACTCGCAGTGAAACACCGCGTCGCCAAACTCGCGCCCGCACAGCAGCATGTCGTGCCCGCCGTCGCCCTCGCAGACCAGCATCTTGCCGGACTCTTCCACGCGCCACTGCTCCTTGCCGAGCGGTGCGGTGGGCGGCACCGGAACGCGCGACCAGTCCTTCAGGTCGGCGGACGGCATTATGTCCACCCAGCCCGACGCATCCGCCTCCAGCGCGCCCGGCGTCTGGTCTGCGGCAGCCGCCATGCCTGCCGTGACAGTCAGCAGCAGCCCCACAAAGCCCCATCGGACAAACCCATGATTTACAGTGTTTTGAGTGGTAATCATGCCGAATGTTAGCCCGGCGGCGGCGATGGAGTCAATCCCTCCAAGTGCGTTCCCTCTGGGGGGGTGGAGGCGACTGCCGCGCTTCAAGCCGTTGTGCCCCGGAGAACCCATCGTGTGCCTGCCCGGCTCCCTCCGCTGCCATGGTGCCATGCTCAGGGACATCCACGCCTTCCCGCAAGAATCTGTCCACCGCTCCAAGCACGCTCCATCCCGAGCCTCTGCGACGGCGCCCTAAAACTGCGCAGAAAACCGCGTCTTCCAAACCATTGCGAGAGGGGGAAGAAGGGTCCAACAAACGCACACCCGGGTCACCGACCTGCAATGCCGGGGACAGCGCCGAATGGCGCTAACTTAGTTTCTGTCCGGCATTTCATAAGTGCTTTACGTGGCGGTGGTTATGCACGATTGTCCCTGGCAGAACGCGGGGGGGTTAGGATATACTAGAAAGGCTGAACCCCTTAAGTATAACTAGTAGAATAAGGAGCCGCCACAAGAATGGAATCGTCACATGCGCCTGATTTCCCAACGCCAACGTTCACTGGCATTCTGCCAAAACCTGCCGTCTCACAAGTAAGAATGGGAAAAAATTGGCTCGATCCTGGACGCCAATCCGTCGATCAACGCTTTGGCGTGGGGCGATTTAAGTCAGGGCCGCGACGGCCAGCCCAAGAAGACAACGGGGGCAAAGGGAATGAGCGCGGAACAGGTTGTTCGTTTTGCGGTTGTGAAGATGCAGGAGCGGTTGAGCCACCGTGATCTCCCGGATTTGCCAGAAGACACGTTCGTCCCCGACGCCCCAAGATTCCAGTTGCGCTCTGCAAAAGCGCCCCCCGTAACCGCCCGCAGCCGGAAACCCCTGTTCGTAGCCGCCGCCGCCGCCCGCCCCTGACCTCCCACGAAACCACTCAAAAGAGGGAACTCCGCCACAACGCACAGAGACCGGCCATGCCGGATTTCCCTGATTTCCATTTCACACAGGTGAGTCTATTCTCAGCTCCCTGTTCTCCGCTCCATTGCAATCCCGTTCCACCACTTATATAATGGCGTGCGTCTGGGTGCCGAAAGCGGCACTGATCGCGACGCGCCCCTGTGCCGGAGCGCGCACGAGGAGTAAGAAGTATGCCAATCCCCGAAAAACTGATGCGGACGGTATGCCGCATGGGTTCCCGCATCCTTTATGGATCAGGAGAAGAGGCTGACTGGATTTACGAAAAGATCCAGCGCCCTTCTTCCTACTGGCTCGTGGCCATGAACCTGCTGAATTGGAAGCTGCGCCGTCCCCGTGTGCAGGGAGTCGTGGCGCTCATGGTGGAGGCGGTATTCGACTGCAATCTCAAGTGCGCCTACTGTTACCGCACAAAACTGTCGTCCCATCTTCAGGAGCGCCCGCGGCTGATTGACTGGGAAACCTTCTGCGCGGTGGTGGACCAGGCGCCCCGCTCGGTCGAGACGATCCAGTTGTGCGGCATGGGCGAGCCCACGCTGCATCCCCGGTTGTGCGAGATGATCGAGCATATCGCCCGGCGCGGCAAGCGGCCCAGCATGTTCACCAACGGCACCCTGCTCAGAGGGGACCTGCTGGCGCGCCTGGCCCAAACCCCCCTGGCGGTTCTGAATGTCTCCCTCGAGCCCGACGAGGAAACATGCCGGGAGTTTCGCGGGGTCGAACTGGACACCATCCGGCAGAATATCCGGCAGTTTCTGGCGGCAAAACGGCCGGAAACCGAGGTGAAGGTTCGCATGGTGGCCCATCCCGGCAACGTCGAGCTTGTGGCCAAGGCTGCCGAAGCCTGGCGGCGCGAGGTCCAGGGTGTCAAGATTGGCCGCCTCATCAACATGAAGGAGGGCCACCACGGCAATTTCACGTGCATAGAGCCGTGGGGGTCCAATCTGTTTGTCTACACTGACGGCAAAATATCCCCGTGCGCAATGGACATGTTCAAAGACCTCGTCATCGGCGACATTCATGAGCAGACTTTCGACGAGATCATCCACAGCCCGGCGTACCGCGACATTCTGCAAAAGTTCGCGCGGGGAGAACCGCCAAGTCTCTGCGCCACATGCTCGGAGGTGCGGGTGGAGGGGATTCCGTCGCTGTTCCCCCGCATGCGCGGCCGCCGCAAACAATGAATGCCACGCAACCCCGTTCGGCGCCAGGAGCGGCCGCACAGTGGGTGCCCGCCGCAGCCACCGGTTTCCAAAAGCCGAAATCACCGCCGCCCGCACCGCGCGTTTGACAGGTCCCGCCCCGATGTGAGAGGATTTTGCCCGTGGCGACACACAAAGGAATGGAAACGTTTCTAATGGGCGAGAAAGACGATCCTGACGCATCGGCCGCACGGCCGGAATTCAGCATCCTGGTCACCTGTTACCAGGATGCGCTCAGCATCCGGGAACTCCATGAGCGCCTGCGAAACACGGTTGACAAGCTGGGGCGCACCTGTGAAATGGTCTTCGTGGATGACGGCAGCACGGATGAGACGCCCGAGATCCTGAACCGCCTTTTCGACGAGGACGACACGATACGCTGTCTGGTGCAGTTGGCGGGCAACACGGGCCAGACCAATGCGCAAACGGCGGCGATAGCCCATGCACGGGGGGAGCACTATATTTTCGTCGACAGCGATCTCCAGATTGATCCGGAGGAAATCCCGCGCCTCATTGAGGTGTTTGACGAGGGATACGACATTGTCGGCGGACGGCGCATGCAGCGTTACGATCCCATACACCGCGTTTGGGCATCGGCACTTGTGAATCTCCTGCTGCGGCGGGTTTCGGGCAGTCAGCTTCAGGATATCGGCTGCGGCTTCAAGGTCATGCGGGGCGGCGTAATCCGTTCGTTCGACATCGGACAGACAAAGCCGTTCCGCCCGGTTTCAGTCATTCAGGTGGCGGTGCGCATGGCCGAAGTTGATATTGCACACCACCCGAGGAAATATGGAAAATCGGGTTGGACTCTAAGGCGCCTCGTTGCGTTCTACCGCAACATCTTTGTGGAGACCTCCCAGTACGCCTTCCAGGTGACGGGGGTGGCATGCCTGCTGGTCTCGTTCCTGTTTTTGGGATATATTGCCCTGAGTTACGTGCTTCCCCTGGATCTGGCGCCCACAGTGGACCAGCGCTTTGTGCTCGCGCTCATTATGTTCAATTTGCTGCTGACCGTGGGCCTTCTTGCCACGATCGGGGAGTTTGTGCGCCGCAACACCCGGCTGCTGCAGCAGGACCCCTGCTATATCGTGCGAAAGCTGCGCAGACGCTGAAGGAGAGGTGCCATGGAAGAGCCGTTTCCCGGATCAGTGGTGATTCTGGGCGCTGCCGGTGGCGGAAAGCTGGCGTATTGGTGCCTGCAGGCGGCGCATCCCGGCACCCGGGTCATCTTCGTGGATGACGGCATGGAGGAGAATTTCCTTACGGTTGCGGGCACCGAAATCCCCATACTGCACGAATGGCGGTTTGACCGTGTGCAGAAAGCCGGAGGAGACGAATTCCGGCACTTTCTTGTCAGTTGCACCTACCCGCGGGTGAAGAGGGCGCTGGTGACCAAGGCGCTTGCGGCCGGATTGCTGCCGACGGAGTCAATCATTCACCCTCAGGCCGTTCTTGTGGGGAGGCCGACCATCTCGATAGGCCGCGGCGGGTTTGTCCACGCGAATTCGACCATATACAACGACACCCAAATCGGGGATTATGTCATCGTGTCGTCGGGGGCGCATGTCGGGCACGACTGCATCCTGGAAGACTTCTCCTCCGTCAACTTTGGATCAACGGTGCTGGGCACCGTTCATATCAAGACCGGTGCCGACCTCGGGGCGGGCACAGCCGTCCGCGATCATGTGACCATTGCCCCGTGGGTGCAGACGGGCATGCAGGCCTGCATCACAAAAGATGTGCTGGAGGAGGGCATTACGGTTGTCGGTGTTCCGGCCCGCCCACTGGTGAAAACGCCCCCTCCGGAGCGCCAACGGTAATGCTCTTGCGCATATGAAGCCAAAACACGATGACAAGGGGTCCGCCCAGGCGGTGACGCTGCGGCAGGTTGCCGCGGCGGCGGGCGTTTCCCCGTCCACTGCCAGTTCCATTCTGAACGAGGCGCCCCGCGCGGGGGCCTACGCCGAGGCGACCCGCAAACGCGTGCGGATGACCGCCACGCAACTCGGCTACTCTCCAAACCTCCTGGCCCGCACCCTGAAGAAACAGGAATCGGGCCTGCTGGGCGTGGTGACGTTCGGACAGGATTTGATGTACCACGGCCGGCTTCTGCTGGGCGCCGAAGAGGCGGCCCAGGCGGCCGGCTACAAGCTGATGCCGACCAGCCTGGGCTACTCCCTCACGCATTTCGATGAATGCCTCCAGATGCTGGCCGCATGGCGGGTGGAGGGCATCATGCTCCTGATCGGCGGACATGTCCTTGACGCGGACATGCTGGCGCGGCTGAAAGGCCTCAGGGTGCCCTTCGTCAGCGGCGGCTCGCGCCAGGGGGACACGCCCTGCACCTGTATCCACCTCAACGTTGAATCGGGACGCGCCGCGGCCCAATGGCTGCTGGAACAGGGCCATCGCCGGATAGGCGTCCTGGGCGCAAGCGAGACCAACCTGATGGCGGTGGAACGCGCATGGGGCGTCGAGATGGCGCTTCGCGAGCGCGGGTTGAGCCTGGAACCGCAACGGGTGGTGTGGGCGGTGTCCTCCATGGTGGGCGTTTCCGCCGGCTATGCCTATGCGGAGACCCTGCTCAAGAGGGCGCCCGACACGACGGCCGTGCTCGCAATCAACGATGTGATTGCCATCGGCGCCATGCGCCGTCTGACGGAATCCGGCCTTTCGATTCCCAAAGATATCTCATTAATTGGGATTGACGACATCTGCCTAGACAGCACAAACGACGAAAGCAACCGCCTCGGACTATATCTGACGCCCGCGCTGACAAGTGTCCGGATGCCGCTTCGGGAGATAGGCGCCGCGACCGCGCGGCTTCTGGTGGATGTCATCCAGGGCCGCTGGAATCCGGCCGCGCCGTATACCGTTGAGTTTGTTCCCAAGCTCATCGTGCGCGATTCCGCCGGGGCCGCGCCCGCTTCACGGACCTAGGCGAAACGATTCTACCCCAAGGCAGTTTCTGTTCCCGGAACCTAACGGCCACAATTCTTATGTTCATTCCGTAAACACGCTGCCACCAATACCTTATCCGCTATTGACAACAACGCCAACTTCTGCTAATATCGCAGTCGAAACGTTTTTACACATGGAATACGTACTCATCCACGTTTAGAAAGGGATTGTGAATTATGAAGAGGCGCGGGTTTACCCTGATTGAGCTGCTGGTGGTGATTGCCATCATCGGCATTCTGGCGGCGATTCTTCTACCCGCACTGGCCCGCGCGCGGGAGGCGGCCCGGCGGACAAGCTGCCAGAACAATCTCAAACAAATGGGTATTGTGTTCAAGATGTATGCGGGAGAGTCGCAAGGTCAGAAATTTCCGACTGCGGCAAACCGGATCAGCCATCATGTTCAAACGCCGTACAACTTCGTGGACTACAAAGAGTGTGGATTTTCGAATCCTGCGGAGAAGATCCCGTTCCGCGGCGGAAAGGGCAAGCTTTTCTGGGTCCAGGACATGCGCGCGATATACCCGGAGTACCTCACCGACATTAAAATCCTGCTGTGTCCGTCTGACGCCATTGGGCAAGATCGCGTGCTCAAACAGGGTATCTGGTACAAGAACAAGGACGTGACACTGGCACAGGTGGATCCCTGCGGCATCACGACGGAGTCCTACACCTACTGGCCGTGGACCATTCTGGAGTCGGACATGACCGGAGACGGAAAAGACGGAAATGACCCGGCCATCACGTCACAGGCGGCCGCAACGGCAGGAGGTTTTTTCAACGCGGATGGAACCAACGCCATAGGCTTCAGCGCCGTGGCCGTGTCAGAAGATCCCACCGGACAGACAAACTACGACCACGATCTCGAGTACACCCACAATGGTGTGAAGCACACCATGTACCGCACAGGTGAGGGCGTTGAACGCTTTCTGATTACGGACATCAACAATGCCGGGGCCTCCTCCAAGGCCCAAAGCCAGATCTTTATCATGATGGACTATGTGAGCCTGAACACTTCCGACTTCAGCCACATCCCCGGCGGATCAAACGTTCTGTTCATGGACGGGCATACTGAATTCCTGCACTATCCCAGCACGTGGCCCGTCACCCGGGTGTGGGCGACGATAAACCTGCGCTTCTAGGCGTGTGTCTGTATAATCCGTGTCGAGGGATTCTGTCGGAGTTTCCGCAAAGTAGAGAGGGACAGCAATGAACGCCGCAACCATTTTGGAAGATGCCGCCCGGGCGCTGCCCGCAAAGCTTGCCGTGATCGACAGGGAGGCGCAATACACCTACCGTGAGCTGGACGCGCTGGCCAACCGCGTGGCCAACGGACTGCGCGCCGCAGGGATTGGCAAAGGCGACCGGGTTGTCATTTCCTGCCCCAACAGCGTGCATTTCGTTGCCCTCTTTTTTGGGGTGGTCAAGCTGGGTGCCGTCGCCGTTCCCATCAATCTCATGCTGCGGCGGCGCGAAATCGAGTATTTGCTCGCCCAGTCGGACGCGGCCGCCTACGTTTGCCATGCGGGCACCCCGGAGTTTCCAGTGGGCCAGGAAGGGCACGGCGCGTTCACGGCGGTCGATTCATGCAGGCACTTCTGGATGATTCCGGGGGATTCGTCCGCCGGCCTGCCCGATGTTCCCTCCTGGGATTCACTGGTGGACCAGGCGGCGGATTTTGAGTCGGTCTGCTGCGGCGCCGGTGACATGGCCGAGATCATGTACTCTTCGGGAACAACCGGCCGTTCGAAGGGCACGGTCCACAGCATCGGATCGCTCATCATCAATGAGCTGATGATGCGGGATCGGAGCGGGTTTGTCCAGGGCGACGTCACCTTTGCCATGATGCCGTTCTTCAACGGTTTCTGCCGCACGGTCGCGATGCTTCCGACCATTCTGGTCGGGGGTACGCTTGTGACGGCACAAAAATTCAGGCCCCGGGAGGCATGGGACGGCATCGTGAAGCACAAGGCGACCATGTTCCCCGGCGTGCCCATGATGTATGCCGGCATGCTGGAGACGGGCCCCGTGCCCGAACTGGGGAGCCTGTCCCATTGGCGTTTGGCCCTGTCGAGCGGCGCGATCCTGCCCGTGCAACTGCAGGAGGAGTTCAAAGCGCGCACCGGGATCATCATCCGCCAACTGTACGGCATGTGCGAGGCCCGCGCGATGTGCACCGAATCGCCCGGCGATCCCATGAGCCCCCTGTCCTGCGGACGCCCTCTTTGGGGAACGGTCATGAGATGCCTGGATGAGCGGAGGCAGCCCCTGCCGCCCGGCCAGATTGGCGACCTGGAGGTGGGTGGCCTGGGGGTCATGGACTGCTATTTCAATGATCCCGCGGCGACAGAGGAAGTGATGCAACAGGGCTGGCTGAGCACCGGGGACAAGGGGTTCATTGACGGGGCCGGCGAAATACATGTGGTCGGGCGCACAAAGGACATGATAACCCGCGGCGGCAACCATGTGTATCCCGCCGAGGTGGAGCAGGCGCTGCTCACCCATCCCGCCATTGCCAATGCGGCCGTGGTGGGCGCGCCCGACGAGCGGCTTGGCGAGGAGGTCTGCGCCTTCGTTTCCCTGAAAGAGGGGGTTGAATGCGGCAGCGAAGCGCTGATTGCCTGGGCGAAGGAGAACATCTCGGCCCATGCATGGCCCCGGCGGATTCAGATTCTTCCGGCCCTGCCCACCGGAATCATGGGCAAGATCCTGAAATCGGAACTGCGGAAGATGGTCTTGAACCCCATGCACGACACCCAGCCGGCACTGCCGTCAGAATCCGAACCCGCCCGTTGAGCGATCCCGATTCCGTGACACCGAATTCCACACGGCCTTCGCGGACCTTGCGATCCGGTGGGTGGTGTGCCGCGTCGGCCCTATTTGACCAGTGAATCCCAGCGCTCGTTGAACACGCCCTCCCATTTGGCCCGCGCTTCGTCCGACACGGTGACAAGATCACTGTTCCGTTCGCAGTACCCGCAGGAAGGACAGTTCACGCCATGGGTGACATTGTTCCTGGAAAGCATGCCGCGCATGAATTCATCCAGTTCCACATTGGGAATCGAGAAAACGTCACTGTACGCATTGTCCGTGAAGCAGGTGATCAGGTCCACCAGGTCCCCGTCATAGTGCCCCTGGTTGTAGATGTCAACCACCCTTCCGAAATCCGGCCCCCGCATCTGGCGCCCCTGCACCTTGAACACATCCACCCCCGCGTCCACATAGGTCTGCAAATCCTCGGGGCGAATCCACGGCATTTTCAGGAACTCTTCCCTGTGGGCGAACTTCGTGAGACTGCACTGGGCCGCGTAGAAGTCGCGGACAAGATACTCGTGCGGGGACCCCGTCGAATGGGAGGTGAAATTGCAGTGGAACGTGTAATTGTGGCAGCCAATGAGGCAGTTGGTGTTGATGATGGTGGAGATGCCGCAGCCCCGGGCCTTCGCTTCAAGGCAAAGCGCGCGGAGCAGCGGGATGTTCCGGTTCATGTATTCGCGCACGCAGACGCGCTCCACGTTGCCCAGGGGAAGATACTGGTTCAGGCTGAAGGAACTGTCCACCCCCGAGATTACGGAAACCGAAACCTTGAGTTCCGGCAGAAACTTCTCCAGAACGAGCATTGCCGTGGGCAGCGCGACGGTGACGTGCTGTATGCCAATGCCCAGAAGCTGCCGCGCAAAGGCCAGAATCTCGTCCCTGCCCTCCCTGGTCACCTCGCGGTTCCCGTTGCAGGCGAAGTTGAGCGTGTAGTTGAACTGTATGCCGTTGCGTTTGCATTCGGCGACGTACTCCGCCAGGTTTTCAAAGGAGACTCTCGGGATTTCGCAGGCGCTCCTGCCGGAGCCAAATTCGCCCCCCTTCAGCGAACCATACACCTCCCCCACAGGTATGGCGAGGCGCTTGTTCTGGTCGGCCAGCCGCTGCGCATCTTCCAGGACAAATGTCGCGGGAATCGAAAAAAACGCCATGGATGTCTCCTTTCGGGCGCCACCGTCACAATGAGACCGTGTTTCGCGCCCCTCGCTTTAAATCTTAACCCTGAGCGGCAACCATCCCAAGTAAAAACGTTTCTATAGGGATTCTAGCAAGGATGAGCGCCATTGTCAATAGCCTGCAACGTCCTCGCGCCGATTTCACCGTTGCCAAGTGGGATGTTTTACTGCGACACGCTTGCCGGACACTTGGGTGGAGAAAAACCAAAAGCGGCCTTGTGGTGGCTCTGACCGGGTAGGCGAGCGCGGCATACTGCATTCTTCACCTCACTTTAGTTTTGATGGGAGAAGAACAGTGGTAGTGCCCTGATGGTCTGTGCGAACAACGCAGGAATTCAGGACCTTTAAGAGCTCATGAGTACGGAAGGGGGCTGAAGAAGAGGCAATTGCCACCCTCCGCGTCAATTAGTCTCCGCTTGGGCCATGCTCTGGATTTTTGTCCGCAGTTCCCCGGAGCGGCGAATCGCTTCCTCTATCTGGGCGACGTGTTCCCGGTCTTTCGACTGGCGGGCGCTCTTCAGGGCGGTGTCGAGTTTCTCGCGCATCTCGTCGATTTGCTCGAACACCATGGCAAGCATTTGGGCGCGTGAGGGAACGCGGGTCTTGATCATGGCGCGGGGGCCCATCATGAATCCGGCGGCGGCAAAGCCCTCCGTGCCGACCGGGTCGTCCTTGCCGGGTCCGTCGAGCACGATGATCTCGGCGTGATGGCGCAGGAAGTCGAGCAGCCGGGGCATGGAGGGGGCCTGTTCGGCGTCCTCGCGCACGAGGTAGGCGTGCAGTTTGGCCACGGGCACGAGCGGGTTGACGGCCTGTCCGAGATAGCGCAGGCAGAGTTCTTCGACACGTTCCAGATTCATGGCCGGGTTCCTTTGCGGCAGCCGCTATTCTTCAAGCAGGTTCACCTCGCGCAGCGTCCAGTCTCCGGTGCCGATGCGCACGGTCTTAATCTCGTGCGGGGCAAACGCAAGGTCGTAGCTTTTGTCGAAATGGGGCAGGTGCAGGCACGTATGGGCCGGGCGTCCCGCCGTTTCGTAACCGCGGATGATGATGTCGTTGCCGTCCTCGCTACGCTTGATGACGCTGAGCAGCACGTTGTCCGACTCGGTGCCGAGCAGGCTGGCCTGCGCGGCGCGGGTGCCGGGATGGGCCGACTCGCAGTGGACGACGGGCGAGGCGTTGAGTTCCCAGCCCTGCTTGACCACCCGCGCGTCGCGCCAGTCGCCGCCGTGGGGCACGAGCTGGAAGCGCAGGTCCTGCCAGCCCTGATCCATGATGGGCCAGCCGTCTTCGGCGCTGAAGCGGCCGTTGTCGTGGTGGGCGTAGGCGGGGCTGCGCAGCACGGTCATGCGCATGACGCCGTCGCGCACGTCAAAGCTGTACTTGCTGTCGTTCAGCACGGCCAGGCCGCAGGGCTTTCCCCCCGCTTCGCCGCTCAGGTCGAACCACTGCTGGCCCGGCTCCTCGCCGCCGGTGGCGGGGCGTTCGGCGTGGCCGTAAGCCGACTCAAAGGTGGCCGTGGGCGCGGTGATGTTGGTTTCCCAGACGAGTTTGAGCACCTGGTACTGCTCCTGCCAGTTGACGCGCAGGAAACAGTCGATGGTGTCAATGTCGCGGTAGAGCGTGGTTTCGAGCATGGCCTCGGACTTGGCATAGCGGCTGCGCACGCGCACCGTGGCGAGCACGTCGCCGTTTTCGACCACGTCAATCTGCGCCTGGCCGAAACGGCCCGCCTCGACGCGCCACTCTTCCAGCCCGTGGCTCCAGGTGTCGGTCTGATCCACCAGCGCGGCGAGCACGTTGCCGCGCTTGAGCACCTCGGTCTTGCGGGTCTTGTCGTACAGTCCGCAGAATGCGCCGGTGTTGGCGTCGAAGTCGATGCGCCACCAGGTGTTTTCGATGCGCGCCGGGGAGGCTTCGAGCATGGCCGTGGAGCGGAGCGGTTTCGCCTGGGAGCGCAGATGGTAGAGGCGGTAGCCCATGGCCGGAACCTGGGCGACAAAGGCGTGGCGGTTGTGGTCAATACGTTCGCCGCGCACAATCTGGCAGGGCACGGGTGTCTGCGTGTCGTCCACGAGATGCAGCGGTTTCTCCAGCGTTCGATCGGCGACGGGCGGCGCGAGCACGGCCGCCTTCACGGGCCACGTGAGCGGGTTGATCACGACAATCGTGTTGCCCTCCGCCGTCGTGTCGATGGTGCGCGCGATGGCCTGGATGGACATGTTGCGGATGACGTCGGCGCGGTGGCGTGCTGCGCCGAGCTGGTCGCGGGTGTCGGTGTAGGAGGACTGGATGCTGCTGCCCGCAAGGATGTCGTGGAACTGGTTGAAGAGCAGGTCCTTCCACGCCTTGTCGAACTGGTCCTCGGGGTAGGGCAGCGCCTCAAGCATCCATGCCGCCGCGGCGAAGCGCTCGGCGCTCATGAGCGAGTGCTCCACCTGCCGATTGAGCCGTTTCACCTCGGAGCACGCGCTGTAGCAGCCGCGGGCGTGGTGTTGCAGATCGGTCGCGATGACAGGGATGTCCTCTGCCTTGGTGTGCTTGAGAAAGGCTTCAAAATACTTTTGCAGTGTCGCGAATTTGATGTCGGGCAGATCGGGATCGTCGCGGTCCGTGAGTAAGGCCTGAATCGCCTGCTTCGTTGGGCCGCCGCCGTGGTTGCCGACGCCAAAGAAGCTCAGGATGTTCTTCTGGCCCGGGTTAAGGTGCGGGTAGCGCGTGATGTTGCGGACGCGCCGGTGCAATTCCTCGCCCGCGGCGGAATAGTTTTCGATGATGTTTACGGCAAGCACGCGGGTGCCGTCGGGCGATTCCCACCAGAAGGTGGTGCCGTCCGGGTAGTCCATTTCTCCCCTCGGCCAGGGACGCATGTAGGCATAGAACTGGATGCCGAGTTTGCGCAGGATCTGGGGCAGCGATCCGGCGTGGCCGAAACTGTCCGGGTTGAACCCGACGACGGCGCGGCGTCCGAATTCCTTCTGGAAGAAGCGCTGCGAATAGAGGCCGTGGCGGACGAAGGACTCGCCGCAGGGGATGTTACAGTCAGGTTCGACCCACATGCCGCCGGCGATTTCCCAGCGGCCCTCTTGGACGCGGGCGCGGACAGCCTCAAAGAGTTCGGAGTCGCATTCCTTCACCCACTGGTAAAAGCAGGCGCTGCTGGCGGTGAAATGGACTTCCGGCGTCTCATTCATCCGGTCGAGGGCGCTGCGGAAGGTGGCCCGCACCTCCTCGTAGCCCTCGGTCCAGCGCCACAGCCAGGTCGGGTCGATGTGGCCGTGGCCGACCATGTGCAGCGTGAAGTCCTTATTGTCACTCATGCCTGTACTCCTGACGGGGATAGTGCCCGGCTAAAAGGCGGGGGCCGGAAAAATCCGGCCCCGCAGCATCGGCTTCAAGCCGAAAGGTTCATTTTATTCGGCGAACAGATAGGCGACCAACTTTTCCGCCTCGTTGAAATCGGGCACGAGGATGTCGGCGCCGGCTTTCAGCAGGCGCTTGCGCTTGTGCATGTCCCAGCCACTGCCGGCCTTTTCATCCGAGCAGATACCCAGCGCAATGCCGCCCGCATCCTTGACGTTGCGCAGTTCGACCGGACCGTCGCCCACGGCGAGCACCTGCGGGCCGTGCAGGTCGTGACGGGCCATGATGTCACGGATAACCTTTTCCTTCGAGTACTCCTCCTTCGACGGCAGCGCGCCCCAGATTTCCTCGAAGAAGAGCGCCGCGCCCAGTTTGCCCGCCTCGTTGCGCACGTCGTCGCGGTCGGTCCCGCTGAACACGTACATATGCACGTCTTTCTTCGAGAGCAGTCCGAGGAAGCGTATCGATCCGGCGACCGTAAAGTCCGTCACGGTCTTTTCGCCCGCTTCGAGCTTGGCGATGCGCGCGCGCACCGGCACCATGAGCCGGTCGAGGTAGATCTGCTTGTATTCGGCCGGGGACAGCACCTTGTCCTTCGGCACCAGTCCGTGGGCGAGGACCATTTCCTGCAGCCGCTCCATCTGGTAGATGGTCTGGATGCCGGTCGTCTCGTCGATCATCCTGTCCACCTCGTCGATGATCGCCGGCGTTTGCGGCGTGTCGCCGCGGATCATATCGACGCACACCGGCGCCATGATGGCCGGCCAGCCCTCGCGCAGGATGCTGATTGTGCCGTCGAAGTCGAAGAGCAGGTGCTTGAGGCGGCCCCGCTCGATGTTCTCATTAACGACTTCTATCTGTGTTCCGGGCAAAAGACGCTGTTCCATGAAAAGACTTCCTTGGTGTTTCGTGCGCCCCCTGCGGGGCGGGTTGTTTTCAGAAAAATGTAGGACAGCCTCCCTCGGCTGTCGTCCGTCTGCCGCCATTGCGAGCGTTCCGTCATTGCGGGCGAAGCACAGTCACAATGACGGAGCACACAATCAGTCCACCATGAACTCGACCAGCGAGAACACCTGGATGTTCATCGCGCCGAGGTTCTTGCGGCCGTTAAGCGGCGGCAGTTCGACGACAAACGCCGCCTCCACCACCTCGGCCTCCAGCCGGCGCACCATGCGCGCGACCGCGGCCACCGTGCCGCCCGTGGCGAGCAGGTCGTCGACGATGATCACTTTCTGGCCCGGATGGAGTGCGTCGCGGTGGATTTCGAGCGTGTCCGACCCGTATTCGAGTTGGAAGGTCTCGCAGATGGTGTCCGCGGGCAGTTTGCCCTTTTTGCGGGCCATCACGAAGGGAAGCCGCATTTCATAGGCGAGCGTGCCGCCGAAAATGAACCCGCGCGCGTCAATGCCGACAATTGCGTCCAGCCCCGCATCGGCGTAGCGTGCCATCAGGCGCGCAATGACCTCGTGGAACGCGTCGGGCCGCAGCACCAGCGTGGAAATGTCCTTGAACTGGATGCCCGGCTTCGGGAAATCCGGCACGTTGCGTATGGTCTCGGCAAGTTCGTGCAGATCCATCGGGCGTTCTTCTCCGCAAGAAGTAAGATTCAGGGAAACAGCAGCGGTCCGAACGGTGCCGCTGGGGGCCTATAATAGCAGTTTGCGGGAACCGAAAACACGTTCCGGGATCGGCACTCTTTCAATCGGCGCCGGTGTCAGACCGCAATTTCGATGCTCTCGGGATTGTCTGCCCCGTTGCTTCCCCGTAGTCAGGTTGCTCAGGTTCCCAGCCATTTGGCGAGTATGTCGGGATGGAGCCCCCAGCCGAGCAGGCCTGCCAGGCCCATCAGAATGCCGAACGCCGTCGGGACCATGGAGAGCCAGTAGAGCCAGATCGTCTGCGTTAGCGAGGTGACGGCCAGCATGGAAATCGCTATCGCGAGTCCCGCCTCCATCAAGTCGAACTGGTCGTCGCGGAAATTGTAATCGTCGTAGGCCTTCTGGGCGTCCTGTGCCTGTTTCTTCAACTCGTCCATCTTTTTCTGCTGCTTGTCGCCCGCCTCCTCGCACTTGGCGATCAGGGCGTCCATGCCGGCATGGTCCGCGGCGGGATTGGCCAGTTCCTGGGCACGCATGATCCCGGCCTCGGACGCAATGACTTGCTGCCGGATGTTGCGCGCCTGGTACCAGTCCCAGTAGTCGATCCTGTCCGCCTGGACCTGCTGCATGGCCTGGACGATGTTGTCGTCCTTGACTTTGCATATACCCATGAAGGTCGCCAGCAGGGCGATGGTCACGGCCACCATGTTGTTCAGGCGCTGCCTTCGCCTGCCGTCACCGCCGGCCGTGTTTTCCGTGTCGTCGTCTTTCACGTTTTCGAGAGGATCAATGTCCATTGCCCGTTGTCTCCATGGGTGGTTCTTGCGGATTTATTATAATTCCCGAAGTCCGGTTTCCCCAAGGCGCATTCTTTTCTTCTTTCTTCTTGAACACGGTGCCCTGTTCATGCGACGCTGTCGCGGGCAAGCTGAACAAGAACCCACAGGATTACTCCAAGAAATGAAAAAATGGTTCGTTCGCATTCTTAAAGGCATTTGCATTGTGGTCGTTGTGACCCTCCTTGCGGCGGTGTACGTGCGTGCGCAGGGGGTGCAGTACACCCTGGCGTTGGTGCGGAATTCGTGGGGCAAGGCGCGCTTCGACTCGTCGGCCATCTCCCCGGAGAAGAACTGCGCCGGGATCACGCCCTGCACCAGCGGCCCCATCCGCGTGCTTTCGTACAACGTGCTGTGCCGGATTTGCACGGAAGGCAACGCCGAGCATTACAAACTGGGCTATGAGCGGTGGTATGACCGGCTTCCGCACATCATGGCGGTGATCAAGGAATACAAGCCGGACCTGCTGGGCCTGCAGGAGGTGGGCGGCTGGCAGGACATCAGCGAGCTGAACCCCGACCCGTCCGTGTATGTGCCGCTGGCGCATGAGATCGGCCCCTGGGTCTTCGGGGACTCGGCGCTGTTTTACCGGAAGGACCGCTTCGAGGAGCTGGAAGCGGGGCAGTTCTGGTACGGCCCGACGCCGGACATCCCCTTCGCCTTTGAGTGGAGAAGGCTCGCGGTGCCCCGTTATCTCAACTGGGTGCATCTGCGCCAAAGGGACAACGGGTTTGAGTTCCTCTACATGAACACCCATTTTGACAACGCGAGCGTGAACAAGGATCCCACGGCGCTGCTGGTGAACAAGACCTTTGGCCCCCATGCAAAGCGCCTGCCGATCATCTTCACCGGCGACTTCAACACCATGCGCATCGAGAATCCCCGCTACCACAACATCATGTATGGCGACGGGACGGAGCCGGTATTCCAGGATGCCATGGACATGGCCGCGAAAACGGAGGAACTGCCGCCGTTGGGCAATTTTGACGGAAGGGATGACCGTCCCAAGAGTCTGGATGAGGTTATCGACCACATCTTTCTGGCCGGTCCCGGCAAGAACGCGGTGGAACGCTGGGTGGTGGATTCACGCCGCTATGGTTCCGCGCAGGAAAAATCCCAAGCGGATCATCCGGCGGTGTTCGCCATCGTCAACCTGGCAGCCCGTTAGGCGGGGGGCTGATCACTCCCACTCGATGGTTCCGGGCGGCTTGCTGGTGATGTCGTACATCACGCGGTTGATGTGCTTGACCTCGTTGCAGATGCGGTTGGCCACGCGCTGGAGCAGTTCCGGCTCGAAGCGGTACCAGTCGGCGGTCATGGCGTCGGCCGAGGTGACGGCGCGCAGGCTGCACACCTCCTCGTAGGTGCGCTCGTCACCCTGGACGCCCACGCTCTTGACGGGCAGCAGGCATACCAGCGCCTGCCAGATCTCGTCATAGATGCCCGCCTTGCGGATCTCGTCAATGAAAATGTCGTCGGCGTCGCGCAGGGTGTCGAGCCGGTCGCGCGTGATTTCGCCGATGCAGCGCACGCCGAGCCCCGGGCCGGGGAAGGGATGGCGGCTGACGATTTCCTCGGGCAGGCCCAGTTCGCGGCCGAGCGCGCGGACCTCATCCTTGAACAGCTCGCGCAGCGGTTCGAGCAGCGCCATGTTCATCTTGTCGGGCAGGCCGCCCACGTTGTGGTGGCTCTTGATCACCGCCGAGGGGCCGCCCGTGGCAGACATGGACTCGATCACGTCGGGATAGAGTGTGCCCTGCGCGAGAAAGTCGAGGTGGCCGAGCTTTTTGGCCTCCGCCTCGAACACGTCGATGAACACGCCGCCGATGGTCTTGCGCTTTTCTTCGGGGTCCGTCTTGCCCGCCAGCGCGGAAAGAAACTGGTCCTCGGCGTCGGCGTAGACGAGGTTGATGTGGAAGTTGTCACGGAACACGGTCTGGACCAGGTCGGCCTCGCCCTTGCGCAGCAGCCCGTTGTTCACGAACACGCAGGTGAGCCGGTCGCCGATGGCGCGGTGGATGAGCGCCGCCGCCACGCTGGAATCGACGCCGCCGCTCAGCCCGCACAGCACTTTCTTTCCGCCAACCTTGACGCGAACCTCCTCGACGGCAAGATCCACGAAGGAGCCCATGTCCCAGTCGCCGGGGCAGCCGCAGATGGTGTGGACGTAGTTGGAGAAGATCTTCACGCCCTGCGGCGTGTGCACCACTTCGGGGTGGAACTGGACGCCGTAGAAGCGGCGCTTCGTGTCGGCGATGGCGGCGTAGGGCGAGTTCTCGGTGCGGCCGATGGGCGTGAACCCGTCGGGCAGCCGCTCGACGCGGTCGCCGTGGCTCATCCACACCTGCGTGCGCTCGTCCACGCCGTCGAGGAAGCCGGTGCCGTCGTCATGTTCCAGGTGGGCAATGCCATACTCGCGCTGGTCGGCGCGGGCAACGTGGCCGCCGAGCATGTGCGCGAAGAGCTGCACGCCGTAGCAGATGCCGAGAATCGGCACGCCCAGTTCAAACACGCCCGGGTCGGGGTGGGGCGCGCCGGGCTGATGCACGCTGGCCGGACCTCCGCTGAAGATGAGCCCGACGGGGTTCATCGCCTTCAGTTCGGCGGCGGAAATGCTGTACGGCACGATGACGCTGTACACCTTTGCCTCGCGCACGCGGCGCGCGATCAGCTTGCTGTACTGGGCGCCGAAGTCGAGCACCACAATCGGTCTGCGGATGTCCTGCATGTCTGTACCTTCTCCGATCTGAACCAATTAAGACGGAAGACATTTAACCACGGAAATCACCGAAATACACGGAAGGGAACCAATAAGCAAGCGGCCTTCAGTGCTCATACGTCAGGCCGGTCTTCGCAAGCCACCACATCCATGATGTCATCTTTCAACAGAATGTGTTTCTCTTTTCGTTCTTTATAAGATCTGATCTCAGATTCCGAATCTCAGAACCCAAGTTCTCGCTTGTCTTCTTCATTTTCCGTGTATTCCGTGGTTAATGTTCTTAAGACTTTTTTAGCCACGGAATACACGGAAAATGAAGAAGACTAGAGAACAATCCTTTCAATTTCCACGTCTGGATAGTGTCCGAAGTTCACCAAGAGGCCAAGGTGAAGCCCTGTTATCTTCAGGTAATTCAAGACCTGCGCCCTGTGTTCGGAGCACAACTCTTTGACCGCCTTCAATTCAACAATGATCTTGCCGTAACAAATTAGATCCGGCATGTACTTCTTCTCGAGTGGGTTACCCTTGTAAGTCAGCGCCAACTCCTTCTGCGCTTCAAAGGGGATATCCTCCAGAGTCAGTTCGCACTCCGCGCATTCCTGGTAGACGGGCTCCATAAGTCCGTTTCCCATTTCTTTGTACACTTCAAACATGGCATGACGTATGGCGAAAGACTCCTCTTCGTAGAGCAGTTTACCCATTGTCCTCTTCCGTACTACTATGCCTCAAAATCGTCGCAAAGCGCGGTGATTTTGCGCAGTGTGGGGCAGACATTCCTGTCTGCCCGGTTGAAT
>CAIXUF010001498.1 GCA_903922535.1 Candidatus Hydrogenedentota bacterium | reverse complement strand
GGACAGGATGGACAGGATGGACAGGATGGACAGGATGGACAGGATGGACAGGATGGACGAGAGAATCCCGGTTCCCGTCCATATCGTCCATATCGTCCATTTCGTCCATGCCTTCAACCCCGCGCCCACCTTCCAAGACCAAACGCCCGCACAAAACAACCATCCCGGTTCACGCAGTGAACCGGGATGGCATTGAATGCTCAAAGTCCAAAAAAGAAACGCTCAGGCCGTGGCAGCCTTCACATTGCGCATGCCGCGCGGCGCCTTCACGAACTTGCCCGCCTTGATGTAACGCGCGCAAACCTTGATGCGGTGGACGCAGCCGTTCTCTTCGATGACACGGATGGTCTGGAGATTCGGCTTCCAACGGCGCTTGCTGATGCCCGTTACGTTCTGGCCGATACCACCCTCGCGCTTCGCCTTGCCTCGGCGAACGACCTTGTTTCCGGTGGACGGGTGTTTTCCGCTGTACTGACAAACTCTGGACATGGCTTGCTCCTGAAACTGTGCATTGGGTTCATGCTTTAAGACGTGATATAATACGTCCGAAGCGCGGGAACTATAGCATATGGCCGGGCATTATTCAAGTCCGGTCCCGCTGAAGGACACCCGGTTTCCCCTCCCAACGGCGAAAGGTTTTCCTCCTTGCATTTGCGTCTTGCAGCATTGGTGACAGCGGCGGTCAGCATTCTGGCGGCGGGATGCGTCAGTTTGGGCGACAGGCTCGAACAGCAGCCCCTGCCCGCGGGCGCGCCCGGCCCGGCCGAAATCCTGGACAGCCTGGCGCAAAATGAGCAGGGACTGAAGGGCTTCAGGGCCTCGGGCACCGTCGTCCTGCAGTCCCCCGAACTCGAATCCACCCAGATTTCGCGGGAAAGCACCATCATTTACCGCCAGCCGCTCGACCTGCACGTCATCGGCCGCAAGTACGGCACCCGCTTTGTGGAGCTGACCTGCACCGGACCGGCCTTTCTCATCCAGTTCCCCACGGAGCGCCAATTCTACTACCGGCCCCAGGGCGAGCGCTTTGAGACCGTGTCCTCCGCCGACATGGCCAGGGAAATGTTCCAGCCCGAGTCCTGGCGCTCCCTTTCACCCAAGAATGTGCGCATTCTTTCATACGACCCAGCCACGCGCACCGCCTCCATGCTCATCCTCGACTCCCATAAGGGCAACCGCCCGCGTCGGCAACTGCTCGTCCAGGGAACCCCCTGGGTCGTGCTGGAAAACCACCTGCTCGACCCGTCCGGGCGCGAGATCGCGGTAACAACCAAGAGCGACTACTACGAGCGAGACGGTGTCCGCTTTCCCAAGAAGGTCGAGTCCGTGTTTCCAGGAGAACAGGCGCAAATGAGCTTCACCATGCGCAAGATTGACCTCAATCCAGAGATGGACGGCAAGGTGTTTGACGTGGAGGGCACGGTCAAAGATTTGCGCAAGCGGGGATTCGATCAGGTGGAGACCCTGCGGGGCAACGGCCCCAAAAGCGGAATCGACGACAAGGGGGACGGCGGTTATGTGGAAAACGTCAAAGACAACGAAAAAGAACCGGAGAAAACGCAATGAACGGACATCGGCGCTGCCTCATGGGCCTGATGCCCGAACAGATATCGGAAGTGCTCGCCCTGAAGCCCTTTCAGGGGCGGCAGATATTCCAGTGGATTCACCGCAAGGGCGTCTTTGATTTCGACGCCATGACAAACCTGGCCAAACCCCTTCGCGAACGCCTGAAGACGGAATGCGCGGTGCAGGACATGCACATCGTCAACCTTCAGTTGTCCGAAGACGCCGGCGCCACCAAAGTTCTCTTTGAACTTCACGACGGCGAACGGGTCGAGTCCGTGCTGCTGCACGACGGCGACCGCGTGACGCTGTGCCTTTCCTCGCAGGCGGGCTGTCCGCTCAACTGCGCCTTCTGCGCCACCGGCGTCGGGGGGTTCCGCCGCAACCTGGATGCCGGCGAGATTGCCGGACAGGCGCTGCTGCTGCTTGCCGCCGGAAACATCTCACGGGAGATCACCCCGAACGTGGTGTACATGGGCATGGGCGAGCCCCTGCTCAACTACGATGACATGGTGGCGAGCATTCATCTCCTGATGCATCCCGAAGGCCTGGGGATCGGCGCCCGGCGCATCACCGTTTCCACCGTCGGCGTCATCGAGGGCATGGCCCGCTTTGCCGCCGAGGACTGGCAGGTCCGCCTGAGCATTTCCCTGCACGCAGCAAACGATGAGCTGCGGTCGCAGCTTGTGCCACACAACCGCAGCACCGGATTGGCGCGACTGCGCGATGCGGTGCGCGACTACGGGGCCAAGACCGGCAGGCAGGTCACCATCGAGTGGACGCTGCTGGACGGCATCAACGACACGCCCAAGGACGTTCAGGAACTGCTGGCCTTCCTCAAAGGTCTCAAGGCCTTTGTGAACCTAATCCCCTGGAATCCCGTCCCTGACCTACCCTTTCGCGCCTCTTTACGCGCAAACTGCATTGCCTTTCAGCAGGGCCTCGAACAAGGCGGGGTCAAAGCAACCCTCCGCCGCGAAAACGGCGGCGACATAGCCGCCGCCTGCGGCCAACTCCGAGCCCTCCACGAACCCACAACCCCCACTTGATCTTCGTCCTTCGTCCTTCACCCTTCGTCCTTCGTCCTTCACCCTTCCTCGAGCGCTTCCCGCACCTTGTCGGCCAGTTCCTGCACGGTAAAGGGCTTCTGGATGAAATGCGTTTCCGCATCCAGCACGCCCTGTTGGGCGATGACGTCGTCCGTGTAGGCGGACATGAACAGGCGCTTGACCTTCGGGTGCAGGGACTGGAGCTTCCGCGCCAGGTTGCGGCCGTTCATTTCGGGCATCACCACGTCGGTAATCAGCAGGGTGATTGCCTCGCCCTGCTCTTCGGCCAGTTGGAGGGCCGCGCCCGGCGTCTCCGCCGTCAGCACGGTGTAGCCCAGTTTCCTGAGCGCTATGGCGGTGATCTTCAGCAGGGACGGCTCATCCTCCACCAGCAGAATGGTTTCCGTGCCGCCTGCCGGTGCTTTTACCGTCTGTTTCACGGGCGTTGCGCCGGCCTCGCCCGCATGCCGTGGCAGGTAAATATTGAAGGTCGTTCCCTGTCCCACCGCGCTGTGGACGGTGACAAATCCGCTGTTCTGCCTCACAATGCCGTAAAGCGTTGCCAAGCCCAGGCCGGTGCCTCTGCCTATCTCTTTGGTGGTGAAAAACGGTTCAAAGATATGCGCCAGGGTTTCCTCGTCCATGCCAGAGCCGTCATCGGCCACGGTGAGCAGCACATAGTCTCCCGGCGCAAAGTCCGCGTGGCCGGCGCACTGCTTTGCATGCACCGTGCAGTTCTCCGTCCCGAGGATGAGCCTGCCGGTGTCGGAGATGGCGTCGCGCGCGTTGGCGCACAGGTTCGCCAGAATCTGGGCTATTTGCGATGGGTCCATCCGGACCGGCCACAAACCCGACTTCGGCCGCCAGAGGAACTGGATGTTTTCCCCGGTGAGCCGCTGCAGCATCCCGAGCATGTCCGTCACGGTCTCATTGAGGTCCAGCACCCGCGGCGCGATGATCTGCTTGCGGGCAAAGGCCAGCAGTTGGCGGGTCAGGTCGGCCGACCGGGTCGCCGCCGCCCGGATTTCCACCAGGTCGGCGTGGATGGGCTGGGACGGGTTCGCCTGCTCCAGCGCCATCCCCGTGTAGCCGAGGATCACCGCCAGCATGTTGTTGAAATCATGCGCCACGCCGCCCGCCAGCCGCCCGATCGAGTCCATCTTCTCCGCCTGCCGGAGCCGCCCTTCGAGTTCGGCGTTCTCCCGCTCCACCCGCAGGCGTTCGACCACACTGCCCAGCCTCTCAGCGACCAGGTTGAGCAGGTGTCTCTCCTCAAACAGGAACGGCCCCTCGTCCCGGATGGGCCGCTCTTCGAGGTAGCACAGCTCCAGTGTGCCCAGGGGCCGGCCGCCCACCCGCAGTTCGGCCGACTGCCGCCAGCAGGTTTCACGGAAGTTGCCCGTTTGGTGGTGCCGCCCTTCAAGAACGATGCGGGCGCAGGCGCTTTCGGGATAAAACCATGCGGCGGGCAGCATTTCCAAGACCCCCTGCAGCAGCTTCTCCTCGCTGTCTTCCCGCGCAATCAGGTCGGCGATGCCCTGGAGGCAGTTCAATTCCTTGACCCGTTCGCGCAGCGCCTCCTCCTGGAGTCTGCGATCATTGATGTCGATTATCACGACGCGGCACAGGGACGCGCCCTCCTCGCCCTCCGCAAGCATGCCCTCCAGATGCGCCCAGAAGGGCGTCCCGTCCCTTTTCAGCAGGCGCAGGTCTACGGTCTGCGCCTTGCCGGTCCCAAACAGCGCCCTGCGGTGCAGATAGTGGATGTCCATGTCCTCTTTGAGGATGAAGCGGGAGAACAATTGTCCCGCCAGCGCGCCCCGGTCCTTGCCGAGCAGCATGGAGGCGGTGAGGTTGGCCTCCCGGATGATCCCCTCCCCGTCGACGGTGACATAACCCACCGGGGCGAGGTCGTACAAGTCGAAATAGCGCGCCCGGACCGCGTCCAACGCCGCATGCGCCGCGCGCAGTTCCTCGTTCTGCATCTCCAGCTCAATCTGATGCACCCGCAGCTCGTGCAGCAGTGTGAGCCGGGCTTCCGGCGAAAGCGCCCCGTCGGATACGGCGGTGCCCGTCAGGGCCGTTGCTTCAGCCTTGCGGCGCAGTTCGACGGCGTCAACAGGGTCCGGCTTGCTGGTGCTCATCACGCAACTCCCTTCCCGGGAAATATGAAAGGGGGTTCACATTCCCTTGTCTCAAAGGACGCCGTTGCCCTTTGTTTTCGAGGCTTTTGCCTCGCGGTCAAGCCAGTCCCCGCCCGCATTTCGGGGCCTCTTCCGACGCGGAGCAGGCCTGCATCGCCACAAATAGCGCCCACTTTTCCCCGGAGTAAGTGGACTTTGCCTGGAAGTGGATGGACCTTGCCCCGGAGTGGGCTTGAGTTGCCAGGCGGAAAGCCTCCGGGAGGACACGGCGCCCCATTCCTGGCATCGCTGCGGGGTTCGGGGCGTTCGTTCATGGGAACTCCTCGCTCAGGCTGTCCTGCCTGCACGATCGTGCCTTGGCCAATAGACATTATATACCCAATGGGGAGACATGTCCAGCATAATAAAAAGGTGAAATGATGAAAAACCCCTTCTGCAAAAAGAAGATAAACCACCTCAGGCCGCCGAACTCCACAGAGGGACGGGGCGGCCCCGCTTCCTCGATTCTTCGGTTCATCCTGCCCATCCTGTTTATCCATGATAAGTGGTCTTCTGCCCCATTCCGCGCCACTGTCCATTGTCCTCTTGCGCAGAAGTTCGCGCGCGCCACTGGCAAGTCGTTTCGCGCAAAGCGGATGTTAGCCGTCATTCTATATGCGTTCTTGTGATCTTTGCGGCTCACGACCGGTTCTCTGTCTTGTTCCGTACTGCTATGTCTCAGAATCGTCGCAAGCTGCGGCTATTTCGTACAGCGTGGGGGGCAGAATTCTTTTGTCCGCCTTTCTCATCATGAACGCAAATCAGCAGGAATGTTTGCCTCACCCGGCTCATTCTGTGCCCTCCCAGACCCAAGACCCCAGACCCTAGACCCTTCTTTTTGGTTGCGGATTCGCCGCGCCAGGTTATGGAGGGCACCATGTCCCCAGTCGCACAAAAGGCTCCGTGCATCCGCCCGCACAGGCGGTAAACGCTCACGCACAGGGTGTTGCGATCCCCATCCTGCATGCGCTGACCGTCCGTCATAGGCGCCATGACGGCAACTGCCATGCCGCTTATCCCGAAACCGTCCTTTCGGTGGTGGCGATCGCATACATCTGCCCGGCGGCGTTCACGAGCGCCGTGGAGATGATGGACACCTTCAGGACGGCGCCATTCTTGGCGATCCGCTGTGTGCGGTAGGGGTCGAGTATGTCCGCCTGGCTGAGTTTGTGCAGCGTGGCCAGTGCGCCGTTGCGCAGCCCTGTCGGGATGCGGTCGCGGACGTTCATGGCCAGCGCCTCCTCCTCGGTCCAGCCGTACATGCGCACCGCGCCCGGGTTCCACGCCAGGGTGCGGCCGTCCAAGTCCTGCACGGTGATGGCGTCGTGCGCGTCGCGCACCACCAGCGCCAGACGGAGCAGCTCGTTGGCCTTGGCCAGCGCCTCGCGGGCCCGCACCATCTCCGTGATGTCCGTGAAGGTGAGCACGGCCCCGTTGATTACATTGTCCAGCGTGCGGTAGGGCTGGATGTGCATCGTGTGCCACCGTCCCGCCCGCGTTTGCACCTCCACCTCGGCGGGCGCGAGCGTGTCCAGCACGGCCTGCACATCCTCGACCAGGCGGCCGTAGCCCGGCAGGTTGGATACGATGTGCCCCACGGGCCGCCCGATGTCGCTCGGGATGAGATTAATGATCTGGGTGGCCGTGGGGGTGAAGCGCAGGATGCGCAGTTGGTGATCCACAAAGACGGTGGCGATGCCCGTGCCGGCCAGCTGGTTGTTCATGTCATTGTTGGCCTGCGACAGATCCTCCACCTTGTTGTGCAGCTCGACGTTGACCGTGGCCAGTTCCT
>CAIXUF010001497.1 GCA_903922535.1 Candidatus Hydrogenedentota bacterium | reverse complement strand
CGCGCTCCATGCTCCAGCACACGCTCGACCGCGCCTGTTCGGTTGTCAGCCGGAGGAATGTTCTGACCATCATCGGCGAGGGGCACCGCAGGCACCTGGCGAAGGCGGTGTATCGTCTTCCCGGCCGGGTCATTGAACAGCCCGGGGACGCGGGCACGGCGGCCGGCGTGTTTCTGCCGGCGGCCTATGCGCTGCTGAGTGACCCCGAGGCGACCCTCGTCTGTTTTCCTTCAGACCATTTTGTGTATCCGGAAACGGCCTTCTGCCAGTTGGCGGGCCGCGCAGCGGATCTTGCCGAATCTCACCGGGACCGGATTGTCCTTGTCGGGGCCGTTCCAGACGGCCCGGAAACGGACTACGGGTGGATTGGCCCGGAAACGGGCGGAAAGTCGGCAAGCCCGGGGGCGGCGGCGCTTGGGGCGATGAACGTGAGCATGATACTGGAGAAACCGGGACGGGCCGAGGCCCATATGCTGTGGCGGAGCGGTTACCTGTGGAACACAATGGTCATTGCCGTCCGCGCCAAGACGCTTTGGGAGTTGGGGCGCAGGCATCTTCCCGAGATGATGTCCAGTCTTGACGCGTTCCTCATGGTGCTCCGCGCCATTCGCCAGGGCATGTTCAACCCGACGTGCGAGCCGGAGGTGCTTGCGCGCCTTTACGAGCGTATCGCGCCGGCGGATTTTGCCCGGGATCTCCTTCGGCACGCGGCGGACAACTGCATGCTGCTTCCCATGCACGGGATTGACTGGTCCGACTGGGGCCGTCCGGAGCGCGTGGCGAAGACACTGGCCCGCGTGGGCCGCCAGCCGTTGTTCGCCTGCGCGGCGGGGAAGACGGACAGCGGAGCCGGCGACTTCCGCTTTCAGCCGGCGGGAGTGAATTAACCGTGAAGGACGGGGGTCAAGGCACCCAATATCATGGAATTTGTGGACGAAATGGATGCGCAGCGGGGTCATCCGCCGGACGTGACCTATTGTCCTGGCCGTCCATCTAGGCAGTCATTCTGAAGTTTGAGCCGGCCTGTTTTTGTTTCCAAGTCGAGGCATCCGACAACAGCAATGCCGAAAGGAGGCAAGCATGAACACGGGAATCAGCAGAAGAGGTTTTCTCAAGATGGCCAGCGTGGCGGGCACGGGCGGGATTATCACCGTTTCCGGGTTTGCCGGGGTTGCACCGGAGGCATCGGCTGCCGAAGCCCCGAAGCAGGACGGCGGCGATTTTTGCTTCATCCAGCTTTCGGACACGCACTGGGGTTTCGACAAGGCGGAGATCAATCCGGATGCGAAAGGCACACTTCCAAAGGCCCTTGAGCGGATCAACGCACTGCCGCAGCAGCCGGATTTCGTCGTGTTCACCGGCGACCTGACCCACACCACCGACGACGACAAGGAACGCCGCGCGCGGATGACCGGGTTCCGCGAAGTTATCAAGGCGCTGCGGGTAAAGGAGGTGAAATTCCTGGCGGGGGAGCATGACGCGTCCCTTGATGCGGGTGCGGCATTCAAGGAATTCTTCGGCGAAACCCACTACAGCTTTGACCATAAAGGCGTGCATTTCATCGCGCTGGACAACGTTTCCGATCCGTCCGGCGTCCTTGGGGAGGCCCAACTGCAATGGCTGTCGGACGACTTGAAGAAGCACGATCCCGGGACGCGCATCGTGGTCCTGACGCACCGGCCGCTTTTTGATCTGGCGCCGCAGTGGGACTGGGCCACGCACGACGGGGCCAGGGCGCTGGATCTCCTGATGCCCTACAAGAACACCGCAGTCCTCTACGGGCACATCCACCAGGAAAACCACCACATGACCGGACCCATCGGCCACCATTCCGCCATGGGCATGATGTACCCCCTGCCCGCGCCGATGTCGGCGCCCAAGAAGGCCCCGATTCCATGGGATCCGGACCATCCCCACAAGGGACTGGGCTATCGCCAGGTCGACGCCAAAGCCGCCGGGCCGGAGTATGCACTCACGGAAATGCACCTCGCCGACACCGGCAAAGTTGCCGCTTCGGGCGGCCCGGAGATCATCAAGATCACGGCGAAGAAATTCGAGTACTCCCCCAGCAACATCGCCCTGAAGAAAGGCGTGCCCGTGATCCTGGAGTTCACATCACTGGACCGGAAACATGGCTTCAACTGCCCTGATTTGAACCTTCGCGCAACCATTGAGCCGGACAAGACCAGCCAGGTTGCGGTCACGCCGGACAAGACCGGCACCTTCGAGTTCCACTGCGACGTCTTCTGCGGCAGCGGCCACGAGCAGATGACGGGAACCATCACGGTCACGGGATAAGGCAACAAACACCGGGAGCGCCTGCCACTCCCGTGGAAACGGGGGCATCCCCGCGGGCTGTTTTGTGGCGTCTTACCCGTGGCACAGGCGTACCGCCCGTGTTTCCGGAACATGGGTGGGACGCCCATGCCACTGCCTGGGGGGGATTCCGTGTTTTCCGCCCGGCACTTTATCCAGAGCCCCCCGCACCTCTATACTGCCCCAGCCCCGCAGACAAAGGGGGCACTTTTTGATGCGGCTGACCGCCGCCGCAGGAGGGCTTCTCCGAATGTTCACGTTTCTTGCGCTGCTCAGTCTCACACTGGGTGCGGATCCGTCCGCGCCGGCCTTGCGGCCACCGGCCGATCTGACCGGTCCCTGGCATTTGTTTGTGGACGACTATGGCATCGAGGAGAAGACGAAGGTCTCCCGCGCATACCATGCCTTTGAGAAGTCGCCGTCCAATCCGGTGCTCGTTCCGGAGAAGCCTTGGGAAGGCTCCACGGTCTACCTTTATGGCACCGTCCTGCCCGCGGAAGACGGCAACGGCTACCGGATGTGGTACCACAGTTGGGCCGGGGGCGAATACCACATTCTCTACGCCACCAGTCCCGACGGACTGCATTGGACGAAGCCCGATTTGGGCCTTGTCACCTTCGACGGCACGACACACAACAACATCCTGATCCGTCGCACCAAGGAAGACCACAACCCGCAGGTGATTTACACGCCTTGGGATCCCGCGCCCGAACGCCGCTACAAGCTCATGAACTGGGACTACGGCCGCACTCCGCCCAAGAACACGGTCCCCGGTTACTATGGGGCGTGCTCGCCCGACGGCATTCACTGGACCGACGCGCCCAAGGAACCCGTGCTGCGCGACCCGATAGGCGATGTGGGCAATTTCACCTGGGACGCGCACGCCGCGCGCTATATTGGTTATCCGAAGGAGTTCACCGATGTCCGCGGTTTCCGGCGGCGCTGTGTTGGATTCGATGAAACGAAGGACTTCGAATCCTGGCCGGCACCTTCGCTCGTGCTTACCCCGGACGAGTACGATGATCGCTGGGCCGCCCAACCGGGCCAGCACACCGATTTCTACGGCCTGTGCGGGTTTGCCTATGAATCCCAGTACCTGGGTTTCCTCTGGATCTTCCGCATCACCGCCGCCGGCGACGACGGTCCGGTCTTTGCCGAGTTGGTGAGCAGTCGCGACGGTGTCCACTGGACCCGTCAGGATGCGCCGCGTCCGCCTGTGCTACCGCTCGGTCCTGCCGGCGCATGGGACAGCGGAATGATCTACACGGCCAATTCTCCCCTTGTTGAGGGCAATACCGTCAAGCTCTACTACGGGGGTTTCGACGCCACCCACGCCGTGGACTCGGCCAAGGGGGCAATTGGATTGGCCACACTGCGCAAGGACGGCTTCGCGTCGCTCGATGCGGGCGCGGAGGAGGGCATCGTCACCACCACGCCGGTGCGGAATCCCGGCGCGGTGCTTGCGGTCAACTTCGCAACGCACGACGGCGGCAGTATGCGGGTCGAGCTTGTTGATGAGAAGAATGCCGTCATCGACGGCTACGGCCGCGAAGACTGCCTTCCCCTGTCGGGGGACAGCGTAAACCAGCCGGTGCAGTGGAAGACGAAGGGGGCCCTGCCGGAAACGCCGGAGAATCTCCGTCTCCGCTTCATCCTGCAAAACAGCTCCCTCTATTCGTTCAACGCGGGGGCGCAGCCCGCAAACCTTGATCACCCGGGCTCCGCCGCAGACATGAAGCAGGCGCGGAAAGAGGCGGCATGGCGCAAACGCCGCATCATGTACAACGACGACGGCTGTGACACGCGCCCCTTTGCGACGCCGGAGGAGTTTCTCGCGCTGCGGCTCCGGCAGTTGGCCGGCACGCAGGTTGACACGATCTGCTACTGCACCGGCGGTGGGGGGCTGTTCTGGGCGCACGTGCCGAAAGTGGGGGAGGCCCTTGGCGAGTTTGTCTCCGCCGGCGACGAGCAATACGTCAAAGACCTGGTTTCGGGCCTGCTCGCCCTGGAGAAGCTGGGCACCGATCCGCTTGCGGAGGCCGTCAAGTTCGGCCACGAACAGGGGATGGAAACGTTCTGGTCGTGCCGCATGAACAACATCGAGGACAGTTTTGCCCCCTGGTCGCGCTCGCGCTGGAAACGGGAGCATCCCGGCTACCTCTTCGGCGCGCCGGAGGACTGGGGCAAATACGAGATGACCGATCCCCGCAAATGGTGGGCCGCGCTCGATTATGCCGAGCCCGAAGTGCGCGGGCATCTGCTGCGCATCTTCGGGGATGTGTTCGCGCGTTACGACATTGACGGCATCGACCTGGACTGGTTCCGTTCCCCCCGCTTCTTTCGCGAAACCAATGAGGACCAGCCCGTCACCGCGGAACACCTCGCCATGATGAACGACTTCGTGCGCAACGTGCGCGCGCTGGCCGATCACACGGCCGCGCAGCGCGGTCGTCCGTTCCTGATTTCCTGCCGCATACCGCTGAGCGTGGAGCGGTGCAGGGCAGTCGGTCTGGATGTGAACACCTGGCTCGACGAAGACCTGGTCGATATCCTTGTGCTCGGCGGCGATCTTGGCCCCATGGCCATGGCGGCACAACTGCGGTCCATGACGGAACTGGCGCACAAGTATCACGTGCCCGCCGTGGCCAATATCTGCGGGTCCGGCCTCCAGCCTGCCCACACGTATTACACCAAAGAAGCCTGGTACGGTGCGGCCATGAATGCCTGGAACACGGGTGTGGACGGCATTTACACCTTCAACCTCTATCCCACTGAACCCATCGAACAGTACAATAAAATCGGTTCGCCCGACACGCTCAAGGGACTCGATAAAATCTATGCGATTGATCCCATTGAACCCAGAGATTTCTGGGGCTTTGATCGCGCCGGACTTGTCGTGCCCGACCGGCTGCCCATAAAGCTCGTCCCGAATGCGGGCGTCACGGCCAGACTGCCCGTCGGAGAAGACATTGCCGCCAACGCCCCCGACGGGAAGACACCGCACGCGGTGCTGCGCATCCGCGTGTCCGCGGCGGCCCAGGGCGATCAACTCCATGTCACGCTGAACGGCACGGACCTGGGCATCGCAGCGCCGGAAGAAGCGCTGTCCCCAGCCACCGCGCCCGCATGGTTCCAGCTTGTGCCGCCGCTCAAGGAGATTCACGCTGGTGATAACGTGCTGGAGATTCGCCTTGAAACGCCACGAAGCAGCGGCGGTCCCATCCTCATGGACCGCATTGAATTGAACGTCAGTTACCAGGAGGCTGCAAAGTCGTAACGCGAACCTGCAAACCTCGGTGGAACCTTAACCAAAAGAAGAGTTTTAACCACGGAATACACGGAATTACACGGAAGAAAGACAAGGCTGTCACATTCATGTACGGCTATGGGCTTCTTTGCGTTCTCTGCGTTTGCGGCTGAAGCAAGAAGAAGGTTGACCGCAAAGAGACCGCAAAGAGCAGGACATCTTCTATCCACTTTACACTACGTGACGTGCAGATGGTGCGCCACGACTTCTGCGAAAGAAGACAAGAAGATGACAGGCCGTGGCACGGAACTGCACGGAAGAAGATATAAGATGATTTGGCACGGATACAGAGGATAGATCGTAAGGAGCGAGGCCGCTCCGTCCCTCTGTGTTTGTGGTCGTTCTTTGCGGGAAGAGTCTTGGCTGCGATTGCAGCGGAATATGGAGCAACTAGAAATGAAGAACCTTTTCCTTTGGGCAACGCTGGCACTTACCACCCTTGCGGTCTTTCCCTCCGCGGCCGCCCTTGCGCAAGACGCGTCAGCCGCAACTCCCATTGACATCGGATCGCGCCGGGAGCTTTTCTGGGATGACTATCTCATCAACACCGAAAAGACGACGGCGACGCTGACGTTGCACCACCTGCAACCCCGCGAGATCGTCATTAATAGTGACGAGCCGTGGGAGGGCGACGGCGGCGGATACTACAACCTGCTCAATGATGACGGCCTTTACCGCATGTACTACCTCGCCGGCAAGCAACTGAACGCCGAGGGCACAAACCTGAGCACCCAGCCCTTTACCGTGTGCTATGCGGAAAGCCGCGACGGCAAGGTGTGGGTGAAGCCGCATCTGGGGATATGCGCGTTCAACGGGATGAAGGAAAACAACATCATCCTCGACAAGGCCGCCGCCAAGTTCGACAACTTCTCCGTGTTCAAGGACGCCAACCCCGCCTGTCCCCCCGAAGAGCGTTACAAGGGCGTGGGCGTGGACGCCAACGACGGTTACCTGTGGTGTTTCACCAGCGCCGACGGCATTCATTTCGCGAAGGCGTGGCAGATGACCAACAAGGGCAGGTTCGACACGCTCAACATCGCCTTCTGGGACCGCCACGCGAACCAGTACCGCGGATACATCCGCGACTTCCACAGCATTCCCGGCGGCGACCTGAACGCGGGCGTCCGCGACGTCCGCTGGATGGTCTCCAAGGACTTCAAGGCCTGGTCCGACCCGGTGCAACTCGATTTCGGCGGCGCCGACGACTACCCCCTTTACACCAACGCGGCCCAGCCCTATTACCGCGCCGACCACATGTTCATCGGCTTCCCGACGCGCTATGTCGAGCGCAAAGAATGGACCGAAAACTTCGCCCAGATCCCCGGCGCCGAACGCCGCAAGGCCCGGATGCAGGGGCACCCCCGCTTTGGCCTCGCCGTCACCGATTGTGTCTTCATGTGCTCCCGCGACGGCGCGAAATGGAGGCGCTGGGACGAGGCCTTCATGTCGCCCGGCCCCGAGGACGGGTACAACTGGGTTTACGGCGACTGCTACCCGGCGGTGGGCATGATCGAAACTGCAAACGACCAACCCGGCCTGCCCAACGAGTTGTCCATGTACGTCCCCAGCGGCCACTGGAACATGAAATACCACAGCGTCCGCCGCTATACGATTCGGCCCGACGGCTTCGTCTCCTTCAACGCCCCCTACAAACCGGCGACCATCACCACCAAACCGTTCCTCTTTGCCGGAAAATCGCTGTCACTTAACTTCTCCACCTCGGCCATGGGACACATCCGGATCAAACTCATCGGCCAAGACCAGACCCTCACCTCCGTCGAACTTTTCGGCGACACTCTGGACAGGAAGGTGTCGTTCGAGGGCGGAGAAGCCGCCACGCTCTCCGGCAAACCTGTTACCATGGAGATCTCCATGAGTGACGCCGACATCTACTCCTTCAAGTTCAACGCGGAATGATGTTCTGTAGTCCTGTGGGGTGGGTTCCGTTTTGTTTCGCAGAACTCCACCCACCCTACGGTTTCAAATTCAACCCGGAATGATGTCCCGTCAGACTTCCTGATCCCGTCCGGTGTTTCGGGGATTCTTCGGAATCGGGATTGGCACTGCCGAAGCGATGGCTGTCAAGAACGGGCGTTTGTTTCCACGGGCGTCTTGGAGAATCGGCGCTTCCCCGCAGGGGAAGAATGTGAGTAGCCGGAGGTGACCGAAGGGAACCTCCGGTACCAGCAGAAAAGGCCACCAACCCCGAAGTGGGTTGAACGTGAATGGGCTTTGACAAACGCGCGGGTTCACATTTAACCCGCTCCGGGTTTGGTCGGTTTTCGCCCACGTTACCGGAGGTTCCCTTCGGTCACCTCCGGCTACTCACATTGGTCCCTTCGGGACCTGCGCTCCCTCCGTCGCGCGTTATTGGGTTCGGCGCATCTATCCTCCTGCCGCGTTCCCCTGCACCCGCAAAGGTGCCATCCCCGATTCCGACGGGATCAGGAAATCTGCCCGTAGGATGATTACGGTTACGGCGCCTTCACGGTAATTCCAAGACAAAAAGCCGGAGACGCGTTGCCCGCATCTCCGGCGAATACTCTTGGTTGTTTGCAGAGCCTACTTGATGGTCTCGACCCGCAGCATTTTCGTCCCGGCCTTCTTGCCTTCGACGACCAAGCCGGTGATTTCGGCGGTCTTGCCGTCGAACTTCGCGATCTCTTCCATCTTGGGCTTGGGGCCCAGGTGCAGTACCGCGCCCTTCAGATTGTCAAGGGCTTTGCCGTCCGCGCCCGTTGCCGAGGCTACGGTGACTTCGTACATCTTGATGTCTTTGCCCTTCCGGGTGACGGTCTTGCCGGCCACGGCACCCTTGACAGTGGCCTTGACCCCTTCAGGCGCCTTCGCGGCGGGTGCCGCCGGTGTCGCCGGGGTTGCCGCCGGCGCCGCAACGGGCTTGCTGGGCGCGGCCGCGGCCGTGTCCGCCGCGAACGCGGCCCCGGACAGGGCCACCGCCATAACTACAGCCATCATCAACACAAACCTTGTCTTCATTTCTTCTTCCTTTCGTTCATGCCGGCAACCGGCATGGTGTTAGCGTTCACGATACAGATTAAACACCGGGTGAAAGCCAAAGGTTCCAAGATAAAATCACGGGAAACGGGAAGAATCACAAGGGTCTGGGGTCTGGGGTCTTGGGTCCAGGAGGGCACCATGATCTTGGTGAGGCGAGCATCCGGTGGTCAGGAGGCTCGTGTCAGGATTGGCCCCAGATTGTCAGGAGTCCTTCAATTTCGGCCTTCGATGCATGCCTCCCTTTCCCTCTTTTTTGCCTATCCCCCCGGGAACGGTTACCATGCTTGGGCATGCGCCGACCGGGCGGATGCGGCCTTTCTGGTTCCGGTTTCACCCATTGGGAGCATCACACATGCGCCTTCACCGTATTGCCGCGACAGACATACGTTATTGTTCAAAGTGCCCCTTGGCCCTTGCGGCGGTGTTTGCCGTGTGCCTGCTGGGCATTCTGCCCGCCTGCCCCACCGCAGGCGCCCTGGAGGCCGAACTCCGCAGTTCCAACGGTTCCCCGATGATCTTTGTTGACGGCAAGCCGGTCAGCCCGCTCCTGTTCTTCGGCTGGGAATCGGGGCTCGGCGGGCCCACCGTGGTGAACCTGAGCACGGAGTGGCAGGAGTTCAGCATCACCGTGATGGCCCTGGAAGACACCGACGGCGCCAGCGGCATCCACTTCCGCATGGGCGGCGAGGGGCCGGGCACGGTCTGGGTGGACAACGTCCGTGTCTATCCCGGCGAGAAGACGGATGCGCCCGTTGAGAACTTCGCGCGCAACGGCGATTTCGAGGGGTCGCGGGAGGACATTGAGCGCGACTGGCACTTTTTCCAGCGGCCCGAGGCCTCCGCCACCTGGG
>CAIXUF010001496.1 GCA_903922535.1 Candidatus Hydrogenedentota bacterium | reverse complement strand
GCTGAGTCTGGGCAGCCTGCTTTCCACCATGCCCACCGCCCTTACCGGGGTTTCCGTAGTTACCATGATGCCCCTGCCCTTCAGCCTGCGTGCGCCCGGCCTCGTGCTGCCCCTTGCCCCCATGCCGCAGGAACTCCAGCTTCCGCCCGTGATGCTCCCCCCCGGTGCGGTGCTGCCGTCCATACCGCAGTTCACGGCCACTGCCGCCCGTGCGCTGGGCGAAATCATCCAGCAGCGCGAACTTGCGCGCCGGCCCGAACTGGCCAAAAGGCGCGACATCCTGCTCCTAACCGCCGAAAGCCGCGCCAATTCTCTGTTGTCCGCGTTTCTGGTGCCGGGCGGGTATGCTGGGCCGGGAGACTTTTTCCCGGCCCTTACCGTGCTGTGGCTCACCGGCTCCGAAACGGCGTTGCAGGCGGCCGCCGCCACCATCGACCAAGGCGAATATGAGGGCATTTATGCCCTGTTGCTGCTTGCCGACCTGTTGTCCGGCGGCGGCGACACGACGATGGTCTTTGCCACCAGTCCCGCAGGCCAGGTCACGGGCAGTGAGACCGCCCTGCGCCGCAATTTTGCCGGCCCGGGACATGCCTACGTCACGGGCGTGGCCACCGGGGGGCGAATGTTTTTTTTCGATGGCATTGAATATGAAACGCTGACCCAGTTATAAGTTGAATCTTAGATTGTGGAGTACTTATCGTGAAGTTTCAGCATCTTCTTCTTGTCGCCGCCTATTGTGCGTGCCTGTTCTGGCTGTCTTCCGGGCCTGTTGACGTACCCCCCTCCATTCAGTTCAACGGCGTTGACAAAGTTGCGCATATGTGCGTGTATGCCGGGCTTGCCGGACTTGTTTCCCGTGGCCTGCGGCAGTCCGGCCGGCCGTGGGCGCCCCGCGCGCTGTTCTGGATACCCGTGCTCTTCGCTTCTTTGTACGGCGCGAGCGACGAGTTTCACCAGTATTTCGTGCCCACCCGAAGCTGTGACGTCTTTGACTGGCTGGCCGACACGACCGGTGGGTTGGTGGCCGTCTCGGCCCTGTCCCTCTTCTTGCGGCTCATCGGGAAACCGGCCGCGGAAACCTTGACCGGTCCCGGGGAATAATACTCCCATAACGTGAGCCAATTGCGCCCCCGGACGGGGGCATGGTACCCTCTTGATCACCATGCAGAAACCCGAAAACCTCGAAAACGAACCCGTGCGCCGCCGTGGCTGCGCCGGACTGTTCATATTGATCATGCTCGTCCTCGGCGCATGCTGGGGCGCGGGCTTGGGCCTGTTCCTGTGGATGGTCAACGACGAAACCTCGGACGTGTCCCAGGCGTTTGCCGATTTCCGGCCCAAGGTGGGCAGCAAGGTGTTCAGCAGCGACGGGCAACTGCTGGGTGAGTTCACGGTTGAGGAGCGGCAGTTGCTGCGCCTGTGCGACATTCCGCTGAAGGTTCAAAAAGCGTTCATCGCCACCGAGGACGGACCCTTCTACCAGCACAAGGGGGTGCGCCCCGACGCGATTCTCAGCGCGCTGCTCGACACCGTGCGGACCGGCCGCACCCGCGGCGCCAGCACCATCACGATGCAGGTGGTGAAGAACGTCAATGAACTCAACGTGGGCACCGAGTACTCCTTCAGGCGCAAATTTCGCCAGGCGCTCGTGGCGCTGCAGATCGAGCGCAAGTTCACCAAGGACGAGATTCTCGAACTCTATCTGAACCAGATTTTCCTTGGCATCAGCGCATGGGGGGTCGAGGCCGCCTCACACCAGTACTTTGACCAGAGCTGCCGGGATCTGACCCTGGGCGAGGCGGCCACACTGGCCGGGCTGACCCGCTGGCCCAACACCAACAACCCCATCCGAAATCTTGAGAACGCGCGAATCCGCCGCGGCATCGTTCTCAAGCAAATGCTGGACGAGGGGTTCATCACCCGGGAGGAGCACGACGCGGCCATGGCGGAGGATCTGGCCGCCCAGGTGGTCAAACCCGAGCAGGTCGCGGAGAACCGGGCCGCCGCCCTGACCCCGTCCAAGAGGTTCAAGGCCCCCTATTTTGTCGAAGAGGTGCGCAAATCCGTCCAGGACAAGTACGAGAACGAAAAGATCTTCCAGGACGGGCTGGAAATATACACCACCATCGACATGCGGCTGCAGGACGCCGCCGAGCGCGCCCTGCAAAAGGGGCTCAATGAGTTCGACGACAGGCAGCGCAAGATGCTTGAACGGCAGGGCAAGGCCGACGAGTTCACGCCCGCGGCGGGCGCGCTGGTCTGCGTAGACAACCGGCCCCAATACCGCGGATTCGTCCGCGCCATGGTGGGCGGGCGCGATTATGAGCACGAGAAGTACAACACCGTCACCCAGGCCAGGCGCCAGCCGGGATCGAGCATCAAGCCTTTCGTGTGGGCCTCGGCCATCGCCAGCGGCTTCACCCCCTCAACTGTCATCGTCGACGAGCCTTTCAGCCGTGTCGCCCCCAATGGCAAGGTGTGGTCGCCCAAGAATTTTGACAACAGCTATCACGGCTCCATTCCCATACGCCACGCCCTGGAGATGTCGCTCAACGTGGTGTCCGTGAAGCTCACCGACATGGTGGGCGCGCCGGTGGTGCGTTCCTACCTGCAGCGCTGCGGCATATCCACCGATGTCGAGGGGCTGACCATCGCCCTGGGTTCGCCTGAGGTCAGGCCCATGGACCACTGCGTTGCCTACTCCTGCTTCCCCAACGGCGGCATGCGTTACGAGTCCGTCATGGTCACCGACATCCGCGACCGCGACGGCGTCCAGCGCCTTGACTACCACAACGAAACCCGCGTGGAGCAGGCCATGGACCCGCGTGTGGCCTACGTCACGCTGCACATGATGGAGGGCGTGTGCACGCCCGGCAACGGCTTCTACCCCACCGGCTGGCGCGCCTCGTCGCTCAAGCGGCCCGTCGGCGGAAAGACCGGCACCACCAACAACAGCCGCGACGCATGGTTCTGCGGGTTTACCGCCGACTATACCGCCGTGGTGTGGATTGGCTACCGCGACAACCGCTCCCTCGGCAAGGGCCGCGACTACACCGGCGGCCGGCTTTCCTGCCCTGTCTGGGTCGAGTTCATGACCGAAGCAGAAGAGGGCCTTCCCGTCCGCGATTTCGACGTGCCCTACGGCGTCGGGTTCTTTAACATTGACCGCTTCACCGGCGTTGAGGGCGGTTCCTACAAGGAAGCTTACATCACCGGCACACGCCCGCCCGCCACCTTCGCCGTCCCCGCGCCGGAAAACACCCCCGACGTGCCCGACACCGAAGCGGACAAGCCCCTGCTGGAGGCGCTGTAGGACGGCCCGCAATAGCTTTTTCGCAAGGCAGCGGTTTCGCGCATGGACGGGATGGACTGAATGGACTCATGGCCAGACTATGGTCCACACCGTCCACACCGTCCATCATCCCCCGCCCCCGCGTTGACCACCTCTTCTCTGCCTGTTCAGAGCTTGCGCTGCAGCGCCACCACCACGCCCTGCACGGCCACGTCATGGGCCGGGAAACGCATGGGGCGCATGGAGGCATTGGCGGGGCGCAGTTCGACGATGTTTCCGTCGGGATGATAGTGTTTGACCGTGGCCTCGCCGTCCACCAGCGCCACGACGATGTCGTTTCGGCGCGGCGGCTTCTCCTGATCCACGACGACAATGTCCCCGTCCAGGATGCCGTCCTCGATCATGCTGTCGCCGGCCACGCGCAGGCAGAAGGCGTTACGGCGCGCCAGCTTTGCGTCCACGGGCACGCGGCCCTCTATGTTCTCCATCGCCAGCAGCGGCTGTCCGGCCGCGACGCGGCCCAGCAGCGGCAGCATGCCCACCTCATCCTCAAACAGGTCAATCGCCGCCATCTCGGTCACGCGAATGGATCGCGCCTTGGAGGAGCGCTCAATAAACCCCTTGCGCTCCAGCGCCACCAGATGGTCATTGACCCCGTTGGTCGAGGAAATGCCGAAACGGTCGCCTATCTCCGCAATGGTCGGCGGATAGCCGTTGTCGCGCACGCAGCGCACGATGTACTCCAGAATGTCGCGCTGTCTCGGGGTCATTCCGCGTGTCATGTGTTTTGTCTCCGTTGCACTGAAACAATAGCCCTGAATCTCTTTTCAGTTGTATTAGACCACAGGTTGCGCCTGCTGTCAAGTCCGTTTTGATTGGCCGCGTCAGGGTGCGGTAGAGTGTTGGTGCGTCTTTCCCCCCGTGTGCGGGCATAGGGGAACGGGCAGTGCTTGTGTGCGGTGGTGTTTCCGTGGCATGGGCATCCGGCCCGTGATCTCCGGACCACGGGGAAACGCCCGGGCCACAGAACCGCAGTTCAATGTTCAGGAGGCGGAGCATGAAACAGACATCATTGATTATCGAATCCAACGGGTCGGGCAAGGACAAGCTGGATACCCTGCTCAAAGAGGGTTACAAAGTCGTCTCAGTGACGCCCAACCACGGCAAGAGCTACAACGATTTCCTGGTTGTCCTTGAGAAGGAAGAAGACTGATTTCCCTCTCTCGGCAGATCTTTCAGCCTGTTTTGGTCGTACCCATACCTCCCAATCTTCGCATGTCTCCCATCATTCCCATCTCAGGAAAAAGCCTGCGGGAGTCCTTGTCTGGTGTACTTCCGTCTCCGCATCGCGTCCGTCCTTCCCTAAACTCCCCACCTGCTTGAGGTTGCATCCGGGAGCGTCTGTTTGGTATGCTTGCAGTCCCTGCGCAGGGGTGATCTGTCTTTCCGGGCAATCGCCGCCGCGCGGGAAAGCCGTTTCCGGGAAATTGCGCCGGGGCGTGCTCCGGGTGACGGTAAGACAAGGCTGTACAGCAGGTTATGTTTGAGAACCTGACGAAAAAACTGGAAGCGGCGTTCAAGAATATTCGCGGTCAGGGTCGCCTGACCGAAGCGAATATGAAGGACGCCATGCAGCAGATTCGCCAGGCGCTGCTGGAAGCGGACGTTCATTATAAAGTAGTCAAGAAGTTTATCACCGACGTGCAGGATGCGGCGGTCGGCCAGAAGGTGATTGAAAGCATTCACCCCGGCCAGATGATCGTCAAGATCGTGCACGACGAGTTGATTAAGGTGATGGGCGAGCGCAATGCGCCTCTGGCAGAGGCGTCGGCGCCGCCGACAATCATCATGATGGTTGGCCTGCAGGGCCAGGGCAAGACGACGACCGCCGGAAAACTGGCGTTGATGCTGAAGAAGCACGGCAAAAAGCCGATGCTGGTCGGCGCGGACGTGTACCGTCCCGCCGCCATCCAACAGTTGGAGATTGTGGCGAAACAGGCGGGCGTCGAATCGTTCAGCCTGGGCGTGAACGCGAACCCGGTGGACATCTGCCTGATGGCCCGCGGCGAGGCGTCGATGCGCGGCTGCGACACGCTGATCCTCGACACGGCCGGCCG
>CAIXUF010001495.1 GCA_903922535.1 Candidatus Hydrogenedentota bacterium | reverse complement strand
TGCCCGACGGGCGCATACTTTATTACCGGTGGGAGTACGTGGACCGGAACTTTGGCGACGCGCAGGGGCTGTGGACCGTGTTTCCCGACGGCACGGACCACGCGGTGTACTGGGGCAACAACACCCAGTCCCCCGGCGCGGTGATCAACGCGCGCCCCATTCCCGGAACCGACCGGGTGATTTGCGTCTTTGGTTCCTGCCATGACCGTCCGTGGGGCGCGCTGGCGATCATCGACCGGCGCTCGGGCGTGGATGGGGCCCGCGACGGAAAGCGCAGTGCCTCGGTGCTGCGCACCTGGCCCGCGGACGCGATCAACAAGGTCGGCGAGGGCGACTGGGACACGTTCAATTTTGACACTTTCAAGGGAGTGATGCCCAAGTATGAGGACCCCTTCCCGCTCAGCGACAAGTACTTCCTCTGCTCGCGGATGACCGGCACCGGCGAGGTCATGGGCATTTACCTGGTGGATGTCTTTGGCAATGAGGTTTTGCTGCACGCGGAGGGCGCGGAAGAAACGTCGATGGGCTGTTTTGATCCAATGCCCCTAGCCCCGGCACCCCGTCCGCCGGTGATTCCGGTCCGCCGCGACTTCAACAATGGCGGTGGATACTTCTACATCGCCGATGTCTACCGGGGCACGCACATGGAGGGCGTTGCGCGCGGCGCGGTGAAGTCGCTGCGCGTGGTCGAGTCGCCGGAGAAGCGCTTCTGGACCCAGCCCCCATCGTGGGACGGCCAGGGCCAGGAGGCGCCCGCGATGAACTGGCACGATTTCAGCAGCAAGCGGATACTGGGTACGGTTCCCGTTGAAGAGGATGGGTCGGCTTATTTTGCGGTGCCTTCGGACACCTATGTCTACTTCCAACTGCTCGACGAAAAGGGCATGATGATCCAGTCCATGCGCAGCGGCACAATTGTGCAGGCCGGCGAAACGCAGGGCTGCGTGGGCTGCCACGAGGAGCGCCGGAGTTCCGCACCCCTTGCCGGGGCGGCACTGCCGGCGGCGTTGCGCCGTCCGCCGGATGCGCTTGCGGGCTGGCACGGACCCGCCCGCCTGTTCAACTATCTCCGCGACGTGCAGCCGGTGTTTGACCGCAACTGCACCGGCTGCCACGACTATGGCAGGAAGGCCGGCCATAAACTCAATCTTGCCGGCGACCGCGATCTCGTGTTCAACACCTCCTACAACGAGCTGTGGCGCAAGAAGTTAGTCAAGGACGTCGGTGCCGGCCCCGCGCAGGTCCAGCAGGCCTATTCCTGGGGATCGCATGCCAGCAGACTGGCCGAGATTGTCCAGCGGCCGCACAACGGGGTGACGCTTTCCCCCGAGGACTTTGACCGCATAATCACCTGGATTGACATCAATGCCCCCTACTATCCAGACTATGCGTCGGCGTATCCGGACAATCTGGCCGGGCGCAGCCCGTTTGACGGTGCGCAGATCAGCCGCCTGACCGCGCTGACCGGTGTGCATTTCGCGGACCGGATGGGTTGCAGCAAGGCTCAGGGGCCGCAGGTGTGTTTTGAACGGCCCGCGCTGAGTCCCTGCCTTGCGGAGCTGAAGGCAAAGGACCGTGACGGATACCAGGAGGCGCTGGAAATCATCAGCAAGGGCGCCGAGATTTTGAAGAACCAGCCGCGCGGCGATGAACCGGAAGGCTTTGCAGCCTGTCCGGCCGACCAGCGGCGTCAGCAGAAATACGATGAACGGCAGGCAGTGGAGGCGCGAAACCGCGAGGCGGTCCGCGCAGGAACCAAGGTCTACGACAACAATTGAGCACAGCAATGGAAGGACGTGAAATGGCCACAAAGCGCGCAAAATCAAATCGGTCCGCATTCGCCATGCTGGTGACGGCGGGAACAGTCCTCGCCGCCCTGTGCGGCACGGCATCGGCCGCCGGGGCGTACCAGTCGCCCGGCGCAATCGTCGCCAGTCCGGACGGACAGACCCTGTACGTGGCCGAATTCACCGGAAACTCGGTCACCGTGGTCAATGCCGCGGACGGTGCGGTGGCGCGCAGCATCGCGCTGCCCGACGCGCCGGGCGGTCTGGCGCTTTCGCCCGACGGCAAGACCCTGTTCGTGACCGGGGCCACGCCGGAAGGGTGCGTCCGCATTATCAGCGCAGCCACCGGCGAGGTGCAGGGTACGGTTGGCCTGGGGCACACGCCCGTTGCGCCGGTGATCAGCCCGGACGGCGGCACGCTGTTCGTGTGCAACCGCTTCAACAACGACGTGTCCGTGATCGACGTTGCGGGCAAGAGCGAGACGGCGCGCATCTCCGTGTCCCGCGAGCCGAACGCCGCCGCCGTCACTCCGGACGGCAAGACGCTGGTGGTGGCCAATCTGCTGCCCACCGGCGCGGCCGATGGTGATTACACCGCAGCGGCCGTGACGCTCATCGACACGGCGGCGAAGAGCGTTGCCGCGACGGTCACACTGCCGAACGGCAGCTCCAGCCTGCATGGCGTGTGCGTTTCTCCGGACGGCAAGTTTGCTTATGTCGCGCACATCCTGTCGCGCTACCAGTTGCCGACGACCCAGTTGGAGCGCGGATGGATGAACACCAACGCGCTGAGCGTCATCGACACGGAACAGAAGAAACTGGTCAACACGGTGCTGCTGGACGACGTCGATCTGGGCGCGGCCAATCCCTGGGCGATCGTCTGCACGGCGGACGGCAAGCGCCTGTGCGTGACCCATGCGGGCACGCATGAACTCAGCATCATCGATCGCGCCGCGCTCCACGCCAAGCTTGACAAGGTGGCGGCGGGCGAGCGTGTGTCCGAGGTTTCCGCCGCCGCCGAGGACGTGCCCAACGATCTTTCTTTCCTGGTCGGCCTGCGAAAGCGCATCAGGCTGGCGGGCAACGGCCCGCGCGCGCTGGTACTCACGGGAACGACCGCCCATGCCGCCAATTACTTCACGGACAGTATCGACAGCCTCGACATCGCCGCCGACGGCGCCGTGAAGATTCGCACCACCGTGCTGGGCAAGGCGGCGGAGACACCCGAAAGGACGGGCGAGAAGTTCTTTCATGACGCCGACCTGTGCTTCCAGCACTGGCAGAGCTGCTCAAGCTGCCACCCCGACGCGCGTGTTGACGGGCTCAACTGGGACCTGCTGAACGACGGCATCGGCAATCCGAAGAACACGAAGAGCATGCTGCTCGCCCACCAGACGCCGCCGTCGATGAGCCTGGGCATCCGCGACACGGCGGAGATGGCCGTGCGCGCGGGCATCAAGTTCATCCAGTTCGCCGTGCGGCCCGAGGCGGACGCGGTGGCCATTGACACCTACCTCAAGGGCCTCACGCCGGTGCCCAGCCCGAAACTGATCAAGGGCGAGTTCAGCCCCGCGGCAAAGCGCGGCGAGGCCGTTTTCGGGAAAGCGGGCTGTGCGGAATGCCATCCGAAGCCGCTTTTCACCAATCTGAAACAATACAATGTCGGCACTGCAAAGGGCATGGACACGGGCAAGCCGATGGACACGCCCACGCTGGTCGAGGTGTGGCGCACCGCGCCCTACCTGCACGACGGCAGCGCCGCCACGATCGAGGATGTCCTTAAGAAATGCAATCCAAATGATCAGCACGCAAACACTGCCGGGCTCTCCGCGGAAGAACTTTCCGCTCTCGTTGATTATGTACTCTCACAATAAAGACGCCGTTTCCGCGTGTTTATGGACCCCAACAGCACAGGAATCACCATGACTTGCAGTAACCAGACAGCCCGGCGCGGGTTTGAGCGCCGCACGGAACAGGGCGTGCAGATTGCGTCATTGCGGCGCGAAAGCTGCACGGAATACTTCCTTACGGTGTCGCCGGATCCCGGGGAAAGCTTCGTTGGGCTTTGCCAAAGACTCTGCGCGATGGTGCACGGCCTCGGCGCTGAAATTGTGTCGATGGACATCTTTGGCATCGAGGGAAGGCATGATCCCGAGCTGCGCGGGGTGTTTGGCGGGACGTGGTGGCCGGTAACCTGGGTGGACGAAGGGTGCGGCCTTCCTGACGCCCTCAGCGGCGTTCAGGTGTGGGCGGTTGCAGGGACAACGGTTCTGCCCGTCACGGTTGGCGGCGATATTGTTGGCGCCACTTTTGACGCCGATGGCCTCCAGTACTGCCGCCTGGGAGGTCTTGCCCCGTCTGACCTTTCGCAGTCCCGTCCCGGGCAGACCCGTGTCGTCTTCGATCTGATGGAGCAGGGGCTTCAAGCCGCCGGAATGGAATTCTCCGACGTGGTGCGCACGTGGTTCTACAATCACAAGCTGCTCGAATGGTACGGAGAGTTCAATGCCGTGCGCACGGCGTTTTTCAACGAGCACGGCGTTTTTGACGGGCTGGTTCCAGCCAGCACCGGCATCGGCGGCGGCAACGCCGCCGGCGCGGCGCTCACGGCGGGCCTGCTGGCCGTCAAGGCGCGGCCGGGCGCGTCCGTGGTGATGCCCTTCGAGGTGCCCTCGCCGCTGCAATGCCCCGCGCCGGCCTATGGCAGTTCTTTCAGCCGAGCGGCCGAGTTTGGGGCGGGCGGATTCCGGCGGCTCTACATCTCGGGCACGGCCAGCATCGAACCCGGCGGGCTGAGCGTGCATATTGGCGACGTGGACGGGCAGGTGGCGCTGACCATGGAGGTGGTTCAGGCCATTCTTGAATCGCGGGGCATGGGCTGGGAGGACGTTTCCCGCGCCATCGCCTATTTCAAATGCGGCACCGAGGCGTCCTCATTCCACCGCTATTGTGTGGAACACGGCATCCCGCCCATGCCCGTCCTGTATGCGAACACGGACATCTGCCGGGATGACCTCCTTTTTGAAATTGAACTCGACGCGGTGACTGAAGCCGAAATGTAATAGACGAAAAGAGGAGCGTGCCTTTTGCATCGTGGTTGCGGCCGACCCTTGGGGCCTTGCGCTGTAAAGAATGTGGGACAGGCGCCCCGCCTGTCGTTCTCTGGTCGTTCATTCCGCCGGTCAATCCGGTCATTGGGGCAACCCACAACAACAGGAGTGTTGGACATGAGCGAGTTAAGCCGCCGGAGTTTCTTGAGTGCGTCCGCGTTGGGAATGGCCGCCGTGCCCGTGGCGGTGAGGGCCGCGCGGGCCCAGGACAAGCCTGTGCCGCCCAGCGAAAAGGTGCGGGTGGGGTTGATCGGCTGCGGCGGCATCTCCGAGGCCGACATGCAGTGCTTCCTGCTGAACCCCGAGGTGGATGTCCCGATTGTCTGCGACATTGACGATTCGCACATCGCCAACCGGGTCAAACTCATCGAGGCCAAGCGCGGCAAGGCGCCGGACACAGTCAAGGACTTCCGGCGCGTCATCGACCGCAAGGATGTGGACGTGGTGCTCGTGTGCACGCCCGACCACTGGCACGCGCTGCCGACGATCTACGCCTGCGAGGCGGGCAAGGACGTCTATTGCGAGAAGCCGCTGGGCAAAACCATTGACGAGGGCCGCGCGATGCTTGAGGCGGCCAAGAAGTACAACCGCGTCGTGCAGATGGGCACCCACTGGCGCAGCGGCGAGCACTACCGCGACGCCGTTGAGTTTGTGCGCTCCGGCAAGCTCGGCAAGATTCGCATGGTCCGCGCGTGGGCTTATCTTGACTGGCTCGGCGGCATCGGCAATCCGCCCGACGGCCCCGTGCCGGACGGCGTCGACTACGACATGTGGCTGGGTCCCGCGCCGCTGCGGCCCTTCAATCCGAACCGGTTCCACTTCAACTTCCGCTGGTTCTGGGACTATGCGGGCGGCCTCATGACGGACTGGGGTGTGCATCTGCTTAACGTGTGCCTGTGGGGCATGGGCCCCGAGCCGCCGCTGCGCGTCAGTTCCATGGGCGGCAAGCGCGCGCTCGACGACGCCAGCGAAACGCCCGACACACAGGTCACCGTCTTCGATTTCCCGAGCTATGTGCTCATTTACGAATACCAGGTCCAGGGCGGTGTCGGCGTGGGCGGTGAGCCCCACGGCATGCTCTTCAGCGGCACCGAGGGCACACTCTGGGTCGGCGAGGGCGGTTGGACCGTGACGCCCGAACCAAAGAAGAAGAGCCTGGAGGCAATCAAAAAGCCGTCAGGCAAAGACGCCCGGCCCGCGCACGTCCGCAACTTCCTGGACTGCGTCAAGTCCCGCGAGAATCCGGTCGAGAATGTGGAAATCGGGCACTACGTGTCCAACATCGCGCATCTGGGCAATCTGGCCTTCCGCACCAACAGCGAGATTCACTGGGACGTGGACAAGGAGGTTGCCATCGGCAACCCCGCCGCCGACGCGATGGTGGCGCCGCAGTACCGCGAACCGTGGAAGCTCAATTACGGCCGCCGGAGCGTGTAGCCTTGTTGTGAGCGATGTGGACCACATGGACCGAGTGGACACAGTGGACGGTTCCATGACCGCCTGAGACTGGGGTTGCGCCAGGATGTCCGCCGCTCTCGGCCCCGTAGGGGTCGCACAACAATAGCCACGGGTGACCGAAGGAAACCCGTGGTTAATGGGATAGGCAGCGGCTCGTCCCCGAAGGGGGCGAACAGACGCGGGATGTCTGGGACGGTGCATTGTTTGCCCCCTTCGGGGACAGCGGGTACAATCCCTTTTTCCACGGGTTCCGCTTCGCTCCACCCGTGGCTATTGTTGTACGCCCCCTTGCGGGGGCAAGACAGAAAACCAAGGAGTTCGAATGCGGAAACACGGTGTGGGGTATCTCCTCTGCCTTCTCGTGTTGTTGTCAACAATGCCTGTTCTGGCCGACGACACCGCGCCGGAGGACGTGGTCTTTACCGCGAAATGCGACGCCTCCGTGCAGCGCTATGTCGTGGTGTTGCCCGCGGGACACAAAGACACCGACGCCCGCGACGTGCTGATCGCTCTGCACGGGCATGGCTCCGACCGATGGCAATTCGTCACGGCTGCGCGGGACGAGTGCCGCGCGGCGCGGGATGCGGCGGCAAAGCACGGGATGATCTTCGTGTCGCCCGATTACCGCGCCACCACCTCGTGGATGGGGCCGCGCGCCGAGGCTGACATGGTCCAGATCATTGGGGACTTAAAAGAGCGATACCATGTGGGGAAGACGTTCCTATGCGGCGGGTCGATGGGCGGCACCGCATGCCTGACCTTTGCTGTGTTACATCCAGAGTTGGTTGACGGCGTGGCGTCCATGAACGGGACGGCCAATCTGGTGGAGTACGGGAACTTCCAGGACGCCATTCACGAATCCTTCGGGGGAACGAAGGCGGAGGTTCCCGATGAGTACAGGAACCGCAGCGCCGAGTTCTTTCCCGAACGCCTGACCATGCCCGTGGGCATAACGGCCGGGGGGAAGGATGACGTCGTGCCCGCGGCGAGTGTGGTGCGGCTGGCGGAGAAGTTGAAAGCGATGGGGCGGAAAGTGCTGATTGTCTATCGCGAGGACGGAGGCCACGCAACGAACTACGAAGATGGAATGGCCATTCTGGAGTTTGCCATCGAAAAGGGCAGGAACGGTCTCCGTTCTGCTAACCCAATATGGGAGTTCCCCCGGCTCTGCCGGGGTGGCAGTAGCTGTTTGACATTTCCGGGAGTCCATCGCGGAAACTCTTGCTCGTGAGCCGCCAAAGCACACGAAAGGAGTT
>CAIXUF010001494.1 GCA_903922535.1 Candidatus Hydrogenedentota bacterium | reverse complement strand
GTGGCAATCCCGCAGGCCCGAAAATGCTCCTGGATGATGCTCGTCACCCGGTAGCGTCCAAGTTTGTACTTGGCGCATGACTCCGGCAACACCGGACCGCGCCGCGCCTCTTCAGGAACCGCCGCAAACATGGCGGCAAGCGTCCGGTGCAACGGGACCTGGATGGCCTTGCCGGTTCGTAGGGCCGTCTTGCGGGGAACGCATTGAATCAGTCCGCGTTTCAAATCCACGTCGTTCCATTGAAGCATCACGGCGTCAGCCAACCGCAAACCCGTGTAAAGACCGATCGCGAACAGCGTGCTCAATTCACCCGTGGCCGCCGCGCAGACCTGACGCACCTCGGGCATTGTCAGTTCCCGGTGACTATGTGTCGTCAGTCGCTTGCGCTGAATCTCATCCCGGCCCCACGGATTGCCTGTCACTTTGTACGCGGGCGTCCGGCCCAGGACACGGAAGGTCATCGCCAGCGCAGCCAGGTGTTTGTTGTACGTGTTGGGCGACAAATTCGCGCTCGTCAGATCGGCGGCATACTCCTCGGCCGTGGCGCCATCCACATCCCGCAAAGCCGCGCCCTTGACGCGCTTCTCCATCCAATCGACGAAACGATTCCAGGTTGTCTCATACGCGGCCAACGACCCCTCGCAACAATCCGGACGCCGCGGCGACTTGGCAAATTTCGCCCAGGCATCCGCGATCTTCAGGGGCGGATGGATGATGTCATCGGCGGCGGCCACTTGCGTCGAACGGTTTTCCAGTTTCGACCGGATGGCGGTGAGCGACGCCGACTCATCCGTCACGCGAAAGGGCGCCATGAACTGGATCTTGGCAACTTCCGCCTTATCCGCCCGTGTGATGGCCTTCCCGTCCTTATCGTTCAGAATTCGGACAAAGGCCTTGCCACCCACGACCCATCGTACATAATACTTCCCACCACGTTTGACCAGTGTTCCGGTTCGGTGTTTCATGCTTTCCTCCTTACAGACGCCCATAGCCGTTTATGTGCGCCTATTGTACCGGAAGGCATGCCAGAACGTAAACACAAAAGCTAGAATGTCAATAAATCCTTATTAGAGGACCAAACACGCAGAATATCGAACCGCAGAATCATGAAGTTAGTTACACCTTTCGCGGGACGCTTTCCTTCTTGATTCGGACCTCAGTATTCGCCAATCTGCGGTTCGTGAATAGTACGGGCTGGGTGCTGAAGTGCAGAACTGGGCTATGGATCAACCCGAACAGGCGCAACAAACCGGAGAACTGACCGTGCTCATTCCGGCCTGGAACGAGCGCGATTGCATTGCGGACGTGTTGCGGGCGTTCGAGGGATGTCCCGGGTTGCCTCAAGTCCGGTTGCTCGTGGTTAACGACGGGAGTACGGATGGCACCGGGCCCGTGCTGGACGACTACCGCCTCGCACACCCGCGGATGGCGGCGCTGCACGTGCCGCATGGCGGCAAGGATCGGGCGCTGTGGGCCGGATTCCAAGCGGTCCGCACCGGTTGGACCGGCATGATGGACGGCGACGGACAGTACGATCCGCACGATTTTCCGAGGCTCCTCGCGTTTGCAGGGGAGGCGCGGGCCGATGCCGTCTGGGGCATCCGTGTGCATCGCCAGGACCGCGCGCTGCGGTTCCTGTCGAGTTGGATCGGCCGCACAACCAAGCGCCTGGCGCTCGGAGGGCAGGTGGTGCAAGACACCGGCTGCGGCATCTGGATCGCCCGTTCGCGTTACCTGCAGCCGATTCCCGGGGTTTGCCCGGATCCCGCCGGGCAGGTGCACTGCCATCTGCCGGAACTGATCGCCACGCAGGGCGGCCGTGTGGCGGAGTTGGAGATTACGCACCGCTCGCGCCCTGCCGGCCGGGCCAAGTTCGGCGCGCTGAACCGCATCGTGCCGGGCCTGATCTCGCTCTGCCAGGCTGCCCAAACCCGGCGAAGACTCACGCGCAAGGTCACGACAAAGTAAGGGTCCCCGTATCCAGGAGCAACAAGACGAAAGCGGACTCTACCTGCGTGATTGTGTCCAGGCGGATCGGAAATTACGCCTGAAATGGGCTTCATAAGGGGCGGCCAAGCGATTCGGGAGGCGGTGTCGACCAACCCCCGGAACATCATCGACACGGCGACGGACACGGTGCCGACGGTCGGGTTCCGGCACGCTTTGAACATGGTGTTCTTCAGTCTGGGAATGGAGATGGGGGCGCAGTTGGGGCCGGATGCGCATAGCCAGATGCTACGGGCGGACCTGTGGGTGCGGATGGCGCAGACGGGCGGGGGGCCGATGCCGTGGATATCGGGATGCGCGGGGGGGAAGCCGAGTTACAGGAAGGGTGGAAGGTGGATGGTGGAGGGTGGAGGGTGTCCGCAGATTGCGCAGATTTGCGCAGATTGAGAGAGAGGGTGTGATGAAGGGATGGGTTACGGGGCTGGCGGTACTGTTGGTGGCCGGGCGGGCGGCGGCGGGGTGAGATCG
>CAIXUF010001493.1 GCA_903922535.1 Candidatus Hydrogenedentota bacterium | reverse complement strand
CCAGAAGATGTTGTTCTGAATCGCCGAGGAACCCGCCGAGTTGGTGATGTGGATCTCCGATTCCCCCTTCGCGCTTTGCACAAACGTATTGTTTGCCAGCCATACATTCTGCGACGACGAGCACGCCACCCCCGCGGACGGTCCGTGGTTGCCCAGAAACAGGTTGCCGGCCACGATTGCATCCCCGAACGCCCCGCCGCTGGAATCCCCCAGGCTGAGCGCGCTGCCGCCGGAGTTCCCGGAAAAGAGGTCGTGTTCCACCATTCCCGTGAAATAGCCGGAAATCGCGAGTGCGTTGCCGCCGGAGTTGGCCGTAAATGTGGAGTCGGCGACGTTGCCACTGAAGGTGCCAGCGACCCCGAATCCGCCGCCAGCGTTTTCCACCACTACGCAGTCGGTGACGTTGCCGGTGAAGGCACCCCCAACGTAGAACCCGTTGCCCGTGTTTCCCTCAAAAGTGCAGTTGGTGGCGTTGCCAGTGAAGGAGCCAACGCTGAACCCGTTGCCAATGTTTCCCCCGAAGGTGCAGTCGGTGATTCCGCCATTGAAGGCACCCATGCTGAACCCGTCGCCCGAAATGTTCTCATCGAAGGTGCAGCCGGTGATGATGCCATTGAAGGCGCCATAAATGCTGAATCCGCCGCCGTTGTTTCCCGCGAATGTGCAGTCGGTGATGTCGCCGGCGACAGCGCCATAAACGATGAACCCGCCGCCGGTGTTTCCCTGGAATGTGCAGTCGCTGATGTCGCCGGTGAAGGTGCTTTGAACCAAGAACCCGCCGCCAGTGTTTCCCGCGAACGTGCAGCGGGTGACATTTCCGTAGAAGTTGCGCGAAACGTTGAAGCCTCCGCCGCCGGCAGAGTTTCCGTTGAATGTGCAGTCAGTGATGATGCCATAGAAGTTCCCGATAACATTAAAACCGCCCCCGTTATAGGCGGCGGAATTCTCGCCAATGACGCATCTGGTGAGCGTTACCCCGATTGTCCCCTCTCCCGTTGAGCTGACTACTTCCAGCGCGCCCCCGTTTCCGGTGCCGCCGCTGCCGGTGTGAGCCATCCCGGAAAGCGTCATGTCCTGAACGGTGATGCCTGCCAGGTCTTGTGCCAACAGGATTGCCGAATTGCTGGCAGGATCATTGTTGAACGCTCCGCTTATGATGCAACTGGCCGCACCATCGTCACCTTGCAGCGTAATGCCTTCCCGCAGTTCGATGGGGAATTGCTCGCGCTCAATGAGTGGCTTGGCGTCGTTCCTGTCGTAGGTGCCTGCCTTGACATGGACTGTCCACGGATCGGGCAAGCCCCGGTTGGCCATCGTCGCCGTGGCATAGGTGATCGATTTGAATGGATCAGCCGCCGTGCCCTTGGTTGCCGATGTGTTGTGCCCCTTGGTCTGATCAACATAGATGGCCGTCCCCGCCGGTGAAGGCCCCTGCGATATTGTCAAACCCACCGCCGTGCCCGCCGCGGCACTTGTGCCCGCCGCAGGCGACTGGCTTATGACAAATCCAAGATTGACGGCCGTGCTATATGCCTGCAAGACCGTGCCGACAGTAAGCCCCGCGTCTGTGATGATGTCCTCCGCGACGTTCTGTGAGTCGCCCACGACATTGGGGACGGGTACGGGCACAGGCTGCGGGCCCTCGGAGACGGTCAGGGTCACGGCGGACCCGGAAGTGAATGCCGCGCCCGCCGCGGGTGTCTGGCTTATGACCACTCCGGGCGCCACGACCGCGCTGTACGACTGCGTGATGGTGCCGACCGTAAAGCCCATGCCGGTGATGGCGGTGATGGCCGTCGAAAGGGTCTGGCCGGCCACATTGGGGACGACGAGCAACTTGATGTAGTCGCTGTACACAACGGAGTAGTTGCCCGCGCCGTCCAGATACTGAACCCGAACCGTGTTGTAGCCGGCCGTCCCCGTCAGCGTGTAGGCATAGGTGGCCTGGGGCAGCAGCCAGGCCTTCCAGTGCGCGCCGTCATCGCTGAACCGCATGCGCGTTACGCCGGCACCCGCGCCGTCGGTCCAAGTCAGTCCCAGTGTCACCGACCGGCTGGAGGTCGTTGCCGCGCCGCTGTTGATGATGATGCTGCCCGAAGGCGGTGTCGTGTCCAGCAGGATGTAGTCGCTGTACACCGCGGAGCGATTGTTGGCCTTGTCCAGGTACTGGACCCGCACCGTCTTGTGCCCGTCGCCCGGCGGCAGCACATATGCGAGCGCGGCCGTGGGCGGTTGCCAGGCGGTCCAGTGCGCACCGTCATCGCTGAACCGCATCTGCGTTACGCCCGAGCCGGTCCCGTCCGACCAGGTCAGCGCCAGCGAGACATCGGGTATGTTCGTGGCGCTGCGATTGTTGTTGATGACTATCGTGCCCGTCGGCGGTGTGGTGTCCGCCGCACACGCTGCCGGCTGCGGGAGCCCCGCAAGCACAAGGCACAACGCCACCGGCACAAGTCCCGGAACCCATGACATTCTCTGCATCGCACGCTCTCCCTTGTTGCTGTGTGCTGGCACACGGTTTTTGACAGATGTGCCGGCCCAAGCGCAGTGTTCCGTCAGTGCCGGGGCGCACCCCACCCTTTGGAATTTTTGGAGTCCCCGAAATCTGTCGCGCGCCCACACCGCATGAAAATGCTCGCCCCGGCAATTCAAATTATGGTCAAGAACCCATCCAAGGGGCCTCTCACAAGGACCTTCAGAAGGGTCGGATTCTACCCGCCCCGCCACTGTTTGTCAAATGATCGAATTGCCTCACAATAAATCTACCTGAGCGGGCTTCGTTGCCTCATGATGAGAATCTACCCGAAAGGCGGGATTATTCTATCCTCCAAGAAAAGTTTGGAGGCAGGCCATGAGGTTAACCAT
>CAIXUF010001492.1 GCA_903922535.1 Candidatus Hydrogenedentota bacterium | reverse complement strand
GTGGAACGAGGCGAACATTTTCGGTTCGGAACGCGGCATGCGCGGCGGGGAGTTCGACTTCTCCAGCGGCGGCCTTGCAGCGTCGGCCCGCAGCTACATAAACCCGGCGTCGAGTTTTTTTGGGTTCGGGTTCCGCGTTGCCGAGGTTCCTGAGCCAGCTTCCGCCAGCATCATGGCCTTTGGAGCCGTTTGCTTGTTGAAGTCCCGTCGGGGAAAATAGTGCTCGCCGCTGGGCGGGCGCGATTCGGCAGGCCCGTCCTCTTTGGCCTGCTCGCGCTGCCCGGGCTTATCGACACGGCTGAAGTGGGGCAAGGGATTCTGGGTGTACCGACGTTTTCGCGGTGTTGGCCTGGGTTTTGATAAAAAGGCCCAAAAGAAAGGAAACATACATGTTTAGAAAATCACCATCGTCCAACTGTTCTCCCTGTTTCGAGGAAATGGAAGCTCGCATCCTGCTGACCGTCACTACCCCATGCAATATGTATCCACCTGGTGGCGCTGGCGGGTTGGTCCTGACGCCCACTCGACTCGAATAAACACAGAACTATCTTGCAGTACGCGGCGGAAATGGTATTTTGGCTTTTGTTGGAGCTACGCTCGCTCTCTTTCGGGGCGCGGGCTGTTGTGAGAGTCTGGGCATTACCGCCAATGCCGGTGAAGGAACAACCTTACAAGGAGGTCTAAAAACGCAAGGATCGAAAGTCGTCTTGGCGATGGTTGCGGCCGTTCTGTTTGCGGATGCGGCGCGGGCGGACGTGTTCAACATGGGCCCGGACCTGACAAGCCTGAATATGGTGACGGTGGGCGACCCCGGTAACGCGGCGGACATTTACACCGGCATGAACGGGACTATTATGGGGTCAGTCGGATACACCTACCAGATAGGCATGTACGACGTTACGGCCGGGCAGTACTGCGAGTTCCTCAATGCCGTGGCCAAGACCGATCCCTACGGCCTGTACAACTCGTCCATGGCGGGCGGGCCCGGTGGCCATGCGGGCTGGGCGGCCTGTGGTATCACCCGGATCGGCATTGCGGGCAATTACAGATATAACACCACAAGCAGCGGCTACGCCGTGAACAACGGGAACTTTCCAGTAAACTGGGTTTCTTGGGGAGACGCCGCGCGGTTCTGCAACTGGCTGACCAACGGCCAGCCGGCCACTGGCGCGGAGGACCTGACCACCACCGAGAACGGATCCTATTACGTCAATGGCGCCACGGGCTGGGGATCTCTGTTGTCCGTGACACGCGCGGCTAATGCGACTTACGTCATCCCGACAGAGAATGAATGGTACAAGGCGGCGTACTACAAGGGCGGGGGGATCAATGCCGGGTATTGGGCATACCCCACCCAAAGCGACACGGTTCCGAGCAACGTCCTGTCAAGCACCGGGGTGAACAACGCCAATTTCAACAATTACTACGACGGGAGTAGTCACTATTCTGATCCCACGAACCTCCTTACAGTGGTTGGGGCCTTTGCCGGTTCTCCGGGCCCCTATGGCACCTTTGACATGGGCGGAGACGTCGATCAATGGAACGAGACGAAAATGTCCTCGGGCTTTTTCGGGGTGCGGGGCGGCGCTTATGACGGCACCTACCCCCTGCTGCAGCCGACGAGTTGGAATGCCCATTTCGGGACGACG
>CAIXUF010001491.1 GCA_903922535.1 Candidatus Hydrogenedentota bacterium | reverse complement strand
GACACGACAAATGGGACGGGTTTTCCTCGCAGTTTTCAGCTTCCGGGTCGCTGGGCAGTCGAATGTACCGGTGGTGCGGATCGTGTGGCTGGAGGCTGCGGGAGACGGCCACCGCAAAGTCGTTGTCGGCGGCCTTCGTTTGGCGATGATCCCAGTTGTGCCAATTCCGTCACAGGTGACTCTCCTGGTTGGGGGTGAGATAGTGCGGGTCTCAGGGTTTTCCCCGACCGCTCTCTTGAGACTTACCCCCCTACGCTTTGCACCGCGCTTCCGCGATGCGCGTCTTTTGACCGGCTTTCGATAGAATCCTGCCTCGGCGAGTCAGATCGTGCGAATCTGACGACTCGTACAGATTTGCCAGGTTTTGCGAATCGGATGGCTCATGCAAATCCGTCAAGTCGCGCTAGCCCGGTCAACTTTTCCGGTGGGGCAAACTCTGATGGCCCTACACAATAAATCGGCAACGCAAAGTGAACCTGAAATCCAACTTCTATATTTTCGCCGCTTCGCCCATGTTCACATGGCGAATCAGAGACGGTCGCAACGGTCGTGATGGTCATGGGGCGTCCGCGACATGAAGCATTTCGACCGCAACCCCGCGGCGTCCTTGAAGAAGCCGGCCAAGGCGTGCCGGGCCACAACGTACACCAGAAGCGGGCGGGTTGGGACGCCTGCGGACCCGCCTCGACTCTTGGGCTACGGCAGCCGGCAACAGGGCCAGCATCGACGCCGATCCCTGGACGCCAGAAGCAGGACGCCTGCGGCCGAACGACGCACCATTGTCGCCGGCAACAGGACCACCCCCCCGCTCGACTCAGCCAACATGGCGGCGGCCACCAACACCACATGGCGGCACTGACATCAGGAATCTGGGGGATCGGGCAGTAAATAGTCTCGCCACCCTAGTGCCAAGTGTAACGGCAAATCTCACCGTGGCAGCCTCGTCCGCGTACCGGCGGCAAGATGGCCGAACCGAGCGGGTAAGGCCGGGGTGGCTTCCCGAGATGCCGAACCAGCAGGTCAGTTGACACCCCTTGTAGGATGGGGCGGCTATGACGCCGCCGACTTTCTCTTCTTCCGAAGCCCTGATGGGACCGAACTTTAGAATGATGTATCATACCGCTTAGGTCAGTTGCGCTTCCTCTTCGCAAAGGGTCTGCTCGGCACGGGGCCGGGGTCGGTGCTGATTCATCAGGGAACCCAACATGCCAGCAATCGCCAGACGAGACGTAGTGCTCTTACTTCTTGGAGTTGGACCGGAAGGGGAACTTGCCGAGGGGATCGGCGGGATTACTCGGCTTCAGAAGTTCCTATACCTGCTCGAAAAGGAAGCAGGGCTGACACCGACCGACAACGGCTTTGACTTTGCCGCCTACAAGGCGGGGCCTTATTCGTCCAAACTGTACGACGACTTGGAGTTCCTTGAGAACCTTGGCTTTGTAGAGACCGAAGTTGCCGCAGAAGCGACACCGGCGGAAGCTGCCGAAGTTGACCTGCTGAACTTTGAAGACCTCATGGGGGACGGTGCTGGAAACGGACTAGACACGCTCGCCCCTGACGCCTACGAAGAACGCAGATTTCGGATTTCCGAGGAAGGGACGAAACGCATAAGGAACCTGCTTGAGTCCGGGGAATACCAACCAGTGATTGACGGCATACGGAAGATCAAACGGAAGTATGGCAATTACTCCCTCTCGGACTTACTGTACTACGTTTATACAAAGTACCCGGAAATGACCACCGAGTCCGAGATAAAGGACAAAGTGCTTCGGAGGCCGCGTTGAGTATGAACCATGCGGACCTAATCGACACTCTGCTCAAGGTTCATGGTGCCATTGCCGGGTTGGCCCTGGTGGTGTTCTACACGTATAGCGACCGCACCGATGGCTTCGGCACATCACTGAAAGGGATTACCAGCGTGATTGCCGAGATGCGCCGCCGAATTGTGGCGGAACTTAGCAAGAGGCTTGACCCGGTTTTCCAAAG
>CAIXUF010001490.1 GCA_903922535.1 Candidatus Hydrogenedentota bacterium | reverse complement strand
TCGACCGCATGACATGGGTGTATATCTGCGTCGTGGATATATCGGCGTGCCCCAACATGGTTTGCACGCTGCGGAGATCCGCGCCGCCTTCCAGCAAATGAGTGGCGAAGCTGTGCCGGAAAACGTGCGGCGTCAATTGGCGAAAGATGCCAGCTTTTCTGCCGTAGCCGCCAAGCAGTTTCCAAAACCCCTGGCGCGTCAAACACCCTCCACGGCTCGTAACAAACAGATATTTGCTCGTCTTACCCTTCAGCAGCGCGCCCCTCGCTTCGCTCAGGTAGTCCCGAACGGCCTGGAGCGCCTGCTTGCCGGCGGGGATCAAACGCTGCTTATTCCCTTTGCCGACGGTTCTCACGTACCCAAGTTCCAGATTCAAATCCCCCACGCCCAGGCGGCAGAGCTCGGAAACCCGCAGCCCGGTCGCATACAAGAGTTCCAACATGGCCCGGTCGCGAACCCCCGCCGGCCGGGAAATGTCGGGGGTTTGTATTATGCGGTTAATCTCTTCCAAATTCAAGAACTTAGGAATTGTTTGCCACTGCTTCGGGGACTTCAAATACTCGGAAGGGTCGGCCTCGATGCGCCTCTCCCGCAGCAGAAAACGGTAAAAATTGCGGAGCGTGGCTAACCGCCGCGCGATCGTCCGCGGGCTCAGTTCGGATTGGCGCAAGGACTCCACGTACGCTTCCAGGCCGTCCTGGGCGGGGACATTCCCCGAGTCCGCGAAGAATGCGCTAAGACTAGAAAGATCAGTAGAATAGGCTTGTAAGGAGTTGGTGGATAAACCCTTTTCGAGGCGGCAGAAGGCGAGGAATGCCGCCGTGGCGCCTTGCAGGGTAGGCGCGGTCTCGGCGATCACTCCGGGCATCGTGCCAATGATACAATAAGCGCCTAAATGTTTGAAACATAGACGCAACAAAGAGGCGATATTTGGCCGCTTCCACCAAAAAGGCGATTCTTCGGCGCTTCGAGAAGGAGCCCCTCGTCGGGTACGTCAACCCGCTTTCTTTTGTTCAACCTACAGGCGTCGAGCTGCTCTCCCTGGAAGGCAAACTGATCACCGTCCCGTTCGAAGAAATCAAGACTGTCTCTTTTGTGCGGGAATTCGAAGCGGTCGACGCGGGGAGGCGGGTTTTCCATACCCGGCCGAAAATGGAGGGCCTGTGGGTCACCTTGCAGTTCCGCGACGGGGAGGCGCTCGAAGGCGTGATCCCCAATAACCTGCTGCAGTTTGAGCCGTACGGATTCAGCATCATCCCCCCAGATCCGTATAGCAACCAGCAGCGGGTATTCGTGCCGCGCGCGGCGCTACGTTCGGCCGAAGTCTTGGGCGTTGTGGGGAGTCCCCTCCGCAAACGCGCCAAGGCAGCGCCCAAAACCCAGATAGGGCTATTTGACGAATGAGCGGCCCTTCGCGAGCCTATACGATTACGCTATACTGTTGTTTCGGTGGAAACTTATTTATTTGTACGGAGGTATTATGAAGTTCCGCAAATTGGCCGGAGCCGTTGCCGGAATTGTGCTCCTAGCCGCTGCTTCGGTCGCACAAACATCCAGGATCGAAGGCGACGTGATCGGATTGGACGGCAAGCCGCTGGCAAAGGCCGTCGTTAAGCTTGAAAGAACGGATGTCAAGCAGAACTACGAAACAAAGACGGATAACAAAGGTCATTTCCTTTATATGGGCCTGCCCGTTGGCGGCACGTTCACCGTATCCATCTTGGTAGACGACAAGGTAGTGGACTCCCAGGCTGGCG
>CAIXUF010001489.1 GCA_903922535.1 Candidatus Hydrogenedentota bacterium | reverse complement strand
TGGACACCATCAAGGACAACCGACGCATCCGCCACGAACTGCTGCGCATCCTCATGGGCGTGTGGGATTACATCAAGAACAGCGGCCGGCACCCCGAATCGGAGCGTTGGGCGCTGGAATGGGTGGGGATGCTCCCCGGCAAGCGCGAAAGCCGCCGTATTGTCGGCGGGCATATCCTGGTTCAGCAGGAACTGGAGCGGGCCGAGTTGTTCCCGGACCGCGTCGCCTACGGTGGCTGGCCCCTGGACGATCATCCGCCCGGCGGCATGGACAGCCGCGATTTGCCCGCATGCCAGCAGATTCACTTCAAACAGCCCTATTCCATTCCGCTGCGGTCCCTGTACAGCGCCGATCTCGCCAATCTGTTCATGGCCGGGCGAAACCTCAGTGCCTCCCACGTGGCCCTGACCTCCACCCGCGTCATGGCCACCTGTTCCACGCTTGGCCAGGCCGTGGGCACGACCGCGGCCTTCTGCGCCCAGAGGGAGCTCCTGCCCAAGGAAGTGGCCACTGATCCCGTCCGCATGGCCCAGCTTCAGCAGTTGTTGCTGCGAAATGATCAATCCCTGCTAAGCATCGCCAACGAAGATCCGGACGACCTGGCGCGAAAGACCCGTGTGACCTGTTCGCACCAGACCGAAAGCGGCGCGGCGATGCAAGTGATCGACGGTTGGAACCGCGACATTGGAGACGGCAAGTCACACCAGTGGCAGGCGGCCATGGCCGACGGGGAGCCCTGGCTGCGTCTCGACTGGGACCAGCCCCAAACGCTGCGCCAGGTGCAATTCACTTTCGACACCGCCCTCCAGCGCCGACTGTTCCTCAGCGGCGAGGATGGTGCCTATAACGCCCAAACCCGCGGTCCACAGCCGGAAACCATCGCCGACTACGCGGTGGAAGTTCTCGTAAACGGCGAATGGCACGAGGTGGCGCGCAACACAGACAACTGCCTCCGCCACGTTCTCCACGCATTCGGGTCCGTGTCCGTTTCGGCGTTGCGCCTGCGCGTGCTCAAGACACAGGGGGATTCGCTTGCCCGCGTATTTGAAGTGCGCTGTTATGCTTAGCCGTGCCTGAACCACCACTTGACGCATGACCTCGTTTGGTATTACAATAATGGCAGAGCGGTAATATGAAAATCTCCACCATGAAAACCATTTCGATAAAGCTCCAGCCCGAACTGGATCGCGAACTGGCCGCCGCGGCAAAGGCGCGCGGCACCACCAAGTCCGATTTTGTGCGCGACATGCTGAAAACCCATCTCGCCGCGACCGGCCAGCCCCAGTCGGGGTCCTGTCTTGAACGGTGGGGATCGCTTGTGGGAAGCGTCGAAGGCCCCGAGGACCTTTCCTTCGGAAAAAGCCACATGGCCGGCTTCGGCAAATGATTCACGGCGTGCTGGTGGACACGGGGCCGCTTGTGGCCGCACTGAATCATCATGATCGTTACCACCAGTGGGCGAGAGCCAGGCTGGCCGAGATTGCTCCACCAATACTGACGTGCGAGCCGGTCATGGCCGAAGTGTGCTTCCTGATGCAATCAACACGGCACGGCGTTCACAATGCGCTGGAGCTGATACGGCGGGGCGAACTGGAGCTTCCTTTCCGAACCGCCGACCACATTGAGTCCCTGATGAGGCTGATGAAGAAATATGCCGATGTTCCCATGTCCCTTGCAGATGCTTGCCTCGTCAGAATGAGCGAACTCTATCCCGGGAGCATCCTTCTGACACTGGACAGCGATTTTCTGCTATACCGGCGCAACGGTCGGCAGGTCATTCCCGCATGGATGCCACCACACTCATGAAACAATTCTTACGGCGCTGGCTGCGCATCGACGGGCTCGACACACCCGAAAACGACATCACGGTGCGTTTCGCGGTGTTTCTATCGCTCGTCGCGGTGGCGCTCCGGTGTTTCTTCTGGGCGTACACCGGGCGCAACTGGGAAGACGCGCTCATCACCGTGCTTCATTCGGAAAACTTCGTCAACGGGCTGGGTCTGACCCACTGGCTGGGTGAGGGAGAGCGCCCGCTGCACGGCTTCACCAGCCCCCTAAGTGTGCTGGTCCCCCTGACGGGCGATCTCTTGAAGGTGGGCTTCGGCCTGTCGTTCATCAAGATCGTCTCTGCGCTGGCCGGCGGTTTGACCGTGCTCTACGCCACGGCCCTCGCCATCCATCCGAAAATCAAACTCCCGACTCCCCTCGCAGTCATGATCATGGGCTACCTGGCCGTCGAGCACCACCAGATTCTCTGGGGCATGGCGGGCATGGAAACGCAGATGACCACGCTCATCCTGCTTATGTCCCTCTATTTCGCCATCGCCGAAAAACCGGCCGCGCTTGGCGTTACCCTCGGCTTTTGCATGCTGGCACGGCCCGACTTCGCCTTTTGGACCGTCATCGCCGGGATCTACGCGCTGCTGTTCTATCCCCGGCGTCTGCCGGTGGTCGTTGTTCTCGCGCTCGCGGTGTACCTGCCGTGGATTGGCTTCACAACGTGTTACTACGGTTCGCCGGTCCCGAACACGATGATCGCAAAGGGGTTGGGATATCCGCTGTGGACCACCTGGCCCCAGTTCCACCGCACCCCTTCCTTCGTGCTGAGCGCGATCTGGGACGGCATCACCGGTTCCTACGTGAACGGAGCCGTTTTCCAGCCGCTGGGGCCCTCCTTTGCGGGCCATGGCACCTTTTATCAGCCGCTTGTCAACGACCACGGCATGATCTGCAATTTCATGATCATCATGACGGTGCTTGGCGCCGGAGCGGCGTTGCGCCGGCGTCAGTGGGTCTGGCTTCCCGTGATCCTGTTTGTGGCGGTCTATGCCGCCTACTACATCTTCTGCGTCGCCTTTGTGTTCAGTTGGTACCTCTCCCCCTTTGTCGCGGCGGCCATTTTCCTGTCCGCGCGGGGGTTGCAGGCCGCGGGTGCGCTCTTCCGGGCGCCAAGGGCGCGGACCGCCGCATGGTGCCTCTTTGCGGCGGCCTATCTCGCGGTCTTTGCCGTCGTATTCCCCAAAACCATCACCACCGAGAAGGCGATCCAGGAACGGATCGAGAATCATGTGCGCAAACAGGTCGGTCTGTTCCTCGGCCACATCATGGAGAAGAACGAGGTCGTTGGCGCCGAGCCGCTCGGCTATATCAGCTACTATTCCCACCGCATCGTCTACGACTGGCCCGGCCTGTGCAGCCGCAAAGTGGTCGATTTCAGCCGGACCCATCCCCCCGAACAACGCTCCCTGCTCGACATGCTTAAGTTTTACCGGCCCGATTTCATTGCGCTGCGCGATGGCGAGTACCAAAACTCGCTTTCCCAGACCTGGATTGACGACGACTACCGCATTATCGCCTCCTTTGAGGTTCCCTACGACAGAAACGACCCGCTGTTTCACAGCCCGAACATCGATATGGAATTCATCGTGCTGGCCAAAAAGACCTGGCATCCCGGCGTGACCGAATACCGGGGCGAACGCATCGGCATCAATCCCGGTCATGCCCGCGCGCTCAACAGCCAGGGATACCGGCTCCTGAAACACGGACTTGTCGCGGAGGCGGTTGGCGTGCTCAACCAGTCGATTGCTGCCTGTCCCGACTTCCCCGAATCCCGCAACAATCTGGGACTGGCCCTGGGCGGCCAGGGGAACCAGCCCGGCGCACTGGCCCAGTTCCGCCGGGCCCTCGAACTGAACCCTGATTACGCGCTGGCCCACAACAACCTCGGCGCGGTGCTCGCCGGCCAGGGCGACTACGAGGGCGCGGCACAGCATCTGCGCGAGGCCATCCGCTGTGACGCCGAGTACGCGGAGCCGCACCTTAACCTTGCAAACCTGCTGGCCCGCCGCGGAAATCTGGCGGAAGCCCGGCCGCACTTTGAGGCTGCGCTCCGCTTAGAGCCGGGTAACCGCGAAGCGGCAAACAGTATACGGAGAATAGATGCGGCCATGAGTCGGTGAACACCCGCCCGCGCCGCAAACAACACCGGGAGACCCAGCATGACGATTCAGGACATCCTTGACGAATGGAACAGTGAAGCCCCGCTCTCCAGGCAAACGCTCACGGAGGCAGCGGCGCTGCAGGAAGAGATAACCCCGCATCTCATCGCGATTCTCGATCGGATGACTGCACGTCCCGAATACTACGCCTATGAGACCCGCTACGAAGGCCATCTGTGCGCACTTTTTCTGCTGGCACAGTTTCGGGAATCCAGCGCCTGTGCGGCGGTGGCCAGTTTCTGCCGGATAAGGCCGGACTTGCTGGAGGAATTCCTCGGCGACCTGATCACCCAGGACTTGGGAAGGATACTTGCCGCAGTTTGTGATGGTGACACCGCCCCCATTCGTGCGCTCATAGAAGACACCGCAGCCAACGAGTATGCGCGTGATGCCGGCATGGAATCCTTGAAGATTCTGGTCTTGGAGGGAATTCTCCCCCGCGACGAAGTCATGGCCTATTTCAAGGAACTCTTCAATTCGCGTCTGGAACGGCAAAAGGATTCAATGATCAGGGCCGGATTGGTTTGTGAGGCCGTTGACCTCTATCCCGCCGAGGTGATGGAGGAGATTCGGGAGGCATTCCGGGAGGAACTGCTGGACGAATGCTTCATTTCTTTGGAGGAAGTGGAGAAGATACTGGACGACGGCGCGGAACTCTGCCGGCAGCGCACCAACCGCTATCACAAAGGACTTGTCTTCGACGCGGCTGCGGAGGCGCCCGAATGGCAGCGCCTCACGAATGACTGGGATGGGAAAGACTACGAAGAGGGGCGGCCGGCCACGGTGCTGGACGATATGAGAGGCTATGGCACGGGCCTTCAACAAGACTACGCCCCCTACCGCAATGATGCAACAAAGGTCGGCCCCAATGATCCCTGCCCCTGCGGCAGCGGAAGGAAGCACAAGAAATGCTGCGGCCGCATGGACAACAACCCGCCGATGCCCAATCCATAATCTACCCCTGAACAGCAAAGCGCCCGGAAACAGCCACGCTGTTTCCGGGCGTTTCGTTCTGTGGCGGTAATAGGTCAGGCGATCCCGTGAGCCTTTTCGTAGGCGGAGATCTTGTCCTCATTCAGCAGCGTCAGGCCAATCTGGTCCCAGCCGTTGAGCAGCCGCTCGCGCAGGAAGGGATTCAGTTCGAAGGCAATCGTTCCGCCGCAGGGCTTCACAATCTTCATCGCCTCCAGGTCCACGGTCAGCGCATAGCCTTCCGTGGCGCGCACTTCCTTGAACAGCGCCTCGACCACGTCCGCCGCCAGCTTAATCGGCAGCATGCCGTTGTTGAAACAGTTGTTGTAGAAAATGTCCGCGTAGGATGTGGCGATGATGCAGCGGATGCCGTAGTCGTTCAGCGCCCACGGCGCATGCTCGCGCGAGGAGCCGCAGCCGAAGTTGTCCTTGGACAGCAGAATGCTGGCGCCCGTGTAGCGCGGCGCGTTCATCTCAAAGTCCGGGTTCGGCGTCTTGCCATCATCCAGGTAGCGCCAGTCGTAGAACAGCACATCGCCGTAGCCGGTCCGCTCGATGCGCTTGAGGTACTGTTTGGGGATGATCTGGTCCGTGTCGACGTTCAGCGCGTCCAACGGGGCCACAATGCCGATCAGCTTCTTGAAGGGTTCCATGATGCTATCTCCATTCTTCCGGGCCTGCGCCCGGTGTGCTGTTTAGTCCTTGTAGGCCCAGGTGCGAATGTCAACAAAGGTGCCCGCGATGGCCGCCGCGGCCGCCATGGCCGGACTCACCAGGTGGGTGCGCCCGCCCTTGCCCTGCCGTCCCTCGAAATTCCGGTTCGACGTGGCCGCGCAGCGCTCGCCCGGATTGAGCCGGTCGTCGTTCATCGCGAGGCACATCGAGCAGCCCGGCTCGCGCCATTCAAATCCGGCCGCGAGAAAAATCTTGTCCAGCCCCTCCTTCTCCGCCTGTTCCTTGACGGAATAGGAACCGGGCACCACCATCGCCAGGACCACGGAGTCGGCCTTCTTGTAGCCCTTGGCCACGGCCGCCGCCTCGCGTAAATCCTCAATGCGCCCGTTGGTGCAGGAGCCGATGAACATCTTGTCGATGGCGATGTCGGTGATGGGCATGCCCCCGGCAAGCCCCATGTACTGCAGCGCCTTTTCGGCGGACAACTTCGCGTTGGCGTCGGCCAGATCGGCCGGCACCGACGTCCTGCCGCTGATGCCCGTCACCATCCCCGGCGAGGTGCCCCAGGTCACCTGCGGCTCGATGTCGGCCGCGTTCAACTCGACCAGCGTGTCGTAGGTGCAGCCCGCGTCGGAGGCCCAGGACAGCCAGCCCTGCGCCAGTGCGTCGAACGACTTGTCCTTGGGCAGGTAGGGGCGGTCTTTCAAATACAGGATCGTCTTGCCATCCGGCGAAATGAGCCCGGCCCGAGCG
>CAIXUF010001488.1 GCA_903922535.1 Candidatus Hydrogenedentota bacterium | reverse complement strand
CGGCTCCATGACCTGGTATTTGACCTGGTCGGCGATGATGCGGCGATGCCCAGTGATCCGTTTGCGTTTCAAGGTCAGACCTGGCAGTTCCTGCCGCCGCATTTCCGGCAGGTCTTTGTCTCGTGGCATGGTGTGTTTGACGCCGCGCTTGCCCTGTTCTTTGGGGTGTGCGCCCTTTGGGCGCTGGTTCGCGTTTGCCGGTCATGGCGGCGCCCGTTCCGTTTTGCGGATTGCGCCGGACGGCCGGAATTCTTTCTGTTAACCATGTTGTTCCTGCCTCCGCTGATGCTTTTTCTGGGGTCATGGGTGTTTCGGCCCATGCTGATGCCCCGCTACACAAGCTACTGTTCATTCGCGCTGTACGTGCTTTTGGGGGGCGTCGTCGCCGGCTTTCAGCGGGTGTGGATTCGCAGGATTTTATCGTCCGTCCTGATCCTCCTGTACGGGTATCAACTGTCGCTGGCGTTGCCGGCGGACACCCGAACCGACTGGCGGTCCGCAATCGCGTTGATACGGGAACAGGCGGCGCCGGGAGACATCGTGCTCGCCAAAGGCAACATGGGAACACGGATGATCTACCTGTACAACGCCAGGCTGCTACCGTCTCAAAGGACGGATCCTGATCCCATCGTGGTTCCGGCATACACACTCCAATCGGTGGTCGACAAGAGTGAACGAGCCCTGTCCGGACCCTCTCCCCCCGGCGCAGTCTGGGCCGTGCTGGAACGCTTCGTGTATTCGATGCCGCCGCTGACGGACTTTGAGGCATGCCTTGCCTCGCGGGGCCTGGCCCACACGCGCACTGATTTCCCGGGAATGAACGGCATCCAAGTCTACCGCATTGCGCGAGCCCCGCATGCGGCGGCCAATGCGAATGCCCCCTGCCGGCTGGAGGGCACCTTTGCCGATTACCCCGGTCTGCTGGCGGACATGGGGTTCTCGGAGACGGACGGCCCCGAATATGGCAGGGCACTCGACAGTCTCCGCAAGATCGTGGACTGCGAGTGGCCGCGCAGCAAGTTCTACTATGCCTTTCTGGGCCTGCTCCTGTGTGACGAGCACCAGAATTCGCTGGCGGTCCGGGCCGCGCGATACAGTGTCCATCGGGACACTGGGTATGCCTTCGGGCACTTTGCCGTCGCGGTGGCCGAATACGAAAGCGGAAACCCCGGCGCCGGCGACGAGGCCTTTGCCAGGGCCGTGGCCTGTGACACCATAGGCCACTTCAAACGGTATGGGCCGTTCTTGCGGGCTTTGTATCATCCGGGGGCGGAATCCTCTGTGAAGGCCCGGAGCGCGCAATCACTGCTGGCGGATTTGGAAATCAAGGGCATATACCTGCCGTTTGTCTTTTATCTCCGATCCGGGATGCTTCCAAGCGCGGTCGCGGCTTTGAGTTGACCCGCATCAGGCCTGCGGGCCGGTGGGCGAAATACTAATTGTGGGCGTGGGGCTTGGGGGATGCGGCGGGGAGGACAGGCGGCCCGCCGCCCCGCAGTTTGTGCCGGACAACTTCCTTCATGGCACACAGGGCATTGGCGATCTGACCGCGCAAGAAATAGGCACGCCGATCAAAGAGGGCTATCCAGAGGTGAAACAGGTATACGCAGGGGCCGGCAATCAGGCCAAAGGCGGCGCGAACACCCGGCAGCACGATCACGCGGCTGAGCCGGCGGGACAACGCGGGCGGAAGAAGTTGGGCGAACAAGACGTGAAAGGGCAGGACTCGATATTGCAGGCACCGGTCTTTCGGAAGGCGGTAGTTGCCGAACCCTTCACCGCGTTCGATCCGCAGTTGTTCCGCGGGTGAAACCCTTCCTTCCTGCAAAGCCTTCGCGAGCATGGCCGTTCCGGGGAAGTACTTCAGAAAAGAAATGTTTGCCTGTTCCGGGCGCGACTGCCGAATAAACTCCAAAATCTCCTCCAGGTGCGCCGGGGTTTCCCCGGGGAGGTCAACGATGAAATCCAGCACGACGAATATCCCCATGGCGCGCGCGGAGGCCACGGCTTCGCGGACCCTGGCATTCTTCTCATGCCGGTTCAGGATTGTCCTGCGGACCTCTTCATTGGCGCTCTGAAACCCTATCTCGAGCGCCGCGCAGCCGCTTTCGGCGAGCAACTGGATGGTCGGCCCCCTGCTCAAGAGGAGCGGGCTTGTCTGGATGCAGTAGGGAAGCCCTATTTCCTTCTTGTACGCGCCGCTGAATTCACGCAGCCACTCGGGGTCCGCCCCGAACAGGTCGTCGACGAACTCGATATACCGGGGCCGATGCCTTTCAACCGCAGCGCGGAGTTCCGCGATTATGTTGCCCACACTGCGAACACGGTGAAAGCCCTCCCCGCATTGGCGGTACAGCGCCTTGATGGAAGGGCTGTTACAGTAGGTGCACCCATACGTGCAGCCCCGGCTGGCGGAGATTGTGTACACCCTGTTGAAGGCGCCGTTTACCCGTTCGTACTGCGATTTTTCGGGAAAGGGAAGGGTGTCCAGATCTGTCACCAGCGGTGCCGCCCCGCGATCGACAACCGTGTCTTGGCAGACATTCCAGACCCCCGGGAGCTTCTCAGGCGAAAGCGCTTTGACCTCGGCCAACGACAATTCCGAGAGGGCATCCGCCAACCGCGCCAACGCCAGTTCTCCCTCGCCCACCACGATGAAGTCGATCTCCGGGTTGCCCAGGGCAACGTGCGGCAGCATCGTAACGTGAACGCCGCCGCACACCACCACAGCCCCGGGATATTCCTGTTTCAGCCGTTTTATCAGCCCCAAGTTTTCAGCGTAACTGTAGGAATTCATCGACACACCGACCAGATCAGGCCTGAGTTCCATGATCTCGCGGCAAACGACATGCGTTTCGATGCTGAAAAGACCCCGAAGAGGCAAAGCCTGGGCCACATATTCCCGGGAAAGCGAAATATCGTAGTATACAAGCGCCTCATGGCCGGCTTGATTAAGCGCGGCGTTCAGGTATTGGACACCCAGGGAGCCGGCTGCAAAATCGTACAGTACTACCCGCATCACGAACCCCTATGCCGTTAACCTGTCAAACGCGGCAGGACACGAATGCACTTCAGTGAATCAAAGCATATCATAGCCCCACCCCGGCCGCAATGCCGACAGTGCGAATGTCGACGACCCTGACAAGCCGGGATGTCCGTGCGAGCGTGTTTGTTGTGATGTTCCCTGCAAGAAGTATCGGCCAAAGAATCTTGAGCTGATTATGGACTTGAAACAAGCCGCGGCCGGGATGCGGCGAGTTTCACTTCTGCGATGATTTGATCAATACGGCCGCAAAACGGGTAGACGATTCTTGCGCCGCACCGAAACGCCGAAATCTGTAAATAGTCCGGAATTTTCGCGGCCACGTGAACGGTGCAGTGCATGAATCCCTGGCGCGCAAAATCCGCCGGGTTGCGCCTTATAACTTTGTGTGTGGAAACGGATTCTCATGAGGGACTGGTTCGCCTGAACAAAGGTGCCATGGTCGCACAGGTCAGGCAGGCATTCCGCTGGTGCCGTGAGCCGGGCATCAGGACCGTTGCGGACCATCTGATCGGGCTTCCCAATGAGAGAACAGCGGAGGAGGATGCGCGGAATGGCATAGATCTTGTGAAATGGTCTTCCATTTTGAATCGGGGGCGTCGGCCTCGCATTCCTGTGTGCGCTCCCTCCTGCCCGTCGGAATGATCGTTTCCCGCTTTGCCCGCTTGTTCACAGCATCCCGCAATCCATTTCCTACTGTTGCATGCTCCTGTTCTTGTTGACCGGCCCATCAACGAGGCACACCGACGGCACGTCGAAGACGGGACCGACGGAAGGCCTGTCGGGACGGCATGCGGCACATAATTCGGGTGCGAACCAGAACCCGCTCTGCTCCAGGCGCCGGACCTCATCAAGAGCGTCAGCGGGGGCATTGTTGCGGGCCAGAGCGTTCAAGAAAGGGGCAAGGACAACACCCAGGTCCGGATGCCGTTTCCCCGCCGTGGCAAAGGCTTGTTGAGCGGCCGGGATTTGTCCCGCCTTCAACAGACCGGCGCCCAAGGCCATATGGAGCAGTCCAAAGTCCGGATGCTGGGCTATGAGGTGCCGGGCCAGCGCCTCCGCAAGCTCGCAGTGTCCACGGCCGGCCAAGTCGAGAACCGGCCAGATACAACTGAGCCGGGAACTCACGAAGAACCGTTCGTCCAGAGGCCAGTGGTCCACCGATTCGCGCAATTCCGCCAGCAAGCGGCGCCGTCGGCCCTGATCGCAGCCTTGGAATCCCAATTCGTCAAGCACAGCATCGTAGTCTATCGGACACAGCAGGGCACCGCCGAACACCACCGGCATGGGCTCAATCTGCCCCACCGGCAACCCGACACCGCGCACGTCCACCCCGCATCGTTCGACCCTGCAGACAATGATGTCATTTTGTCCTGGAAACTCCTTGAATGATGGTCGGAGGCCGCGCTCCTGGAACGCCTGCACCAGCACACTCACGCAATCGAAGCCTCCATCCGTGATCATTCTCAGATAGACCGTCTGGAAAACAATCCACACACGCTTTGGGGCGTTGTCAGGAGGCGTGTCGGGGACGGTTTGCAGGATCCGGGCGCTGTCGTCGCACGCAGCCTGAAAAGTTCCCACCAGGCGAACGGGCCAGTCCGGCGACAGGTAGAACGCCAGTTCCCTGTCCACGTAGAAGTGCTGGATATCAACAACCTCGTCCTTGGACAAAGCGTTGTTCCTGATGTAAGCGGCGGCCCCTTTCCAGTCTGCCCGCGTCACCTCGGGAAGAAAGACAAGCAACTGGAACGTGTAGAGCACCAGGAGCGCAAGAACTGCGCCGCGCCGCAGCAATGGGCCGGGAAACGCCATCAAGGCTGCACCGACGATTGCATACAAAGCCACCTGGTTGTACATTGAATAGCAGGCGCTAACGTTCGCGTGAAACAATATGGAGGTGAGCGCCACTGAGAGTCCGGGCACGAGAAGCAACAGAAGCAGGAAGGCCATGTTCTCGGGGTCGCAGCGGCTTGCTTGCGGCAGGTTCGCTGAACACCTCCGCTGCCACAGACTGCGAATCAGGCAAATGACCGCCCAGGCCGATGCCCCTGCGAACACCGCCAGAAGTCCCAGGCCAAACCAAGGGCACAGGGGAATCAATGATGGAAACGTGGCAAAGTCGGCACCGTGAGTTTTCCAGGCCGGCAGAATGTCGGTGTGGAAGAACACCACGTCTCCGCCCCATACATTAATCAGCAAACGCAAGAACGGCAGCATTTGGAATAAGATATAGTGGTTGGAGTACGCCATGGAGAGCACCGCTGCCGACGACGGGACAAGAAAGAACAACTGGACGGCACTCCACAGTACCAGGCGTCGGAAACCGCGGAGGGAAAAGGCCAGCAGAAACAAACCCTCCGTCAGTATCAGGAAGACAGTCAACAGGTGTGTACTGACCAAGAGGGTGTTGGCGATAAGATTGGCAGCCCACCAGACCGGCCGGCCCTCGCGATAGCCGCGCATAAAGGTCCAGACCGAGATGATGACCAGCGGCGTGACCAACTCATAAGAGCGGAGTTCTTGGGCATACCAGATGTGCTGGGGCGACAGCGCCATGCACAGCGCGGCCAGCAACGCGGCCTTCTTGCCGCAAAGATAGCGGACAAATCCATAGAGCAAAGGCACTGCCGACACCGACAAGGCCACGGGAAAAAAACGCAGCGTTTCGGCATTCATCCCGACCCATCTCGCGAAGCAGTACTGGATCACATAGTAAAGCGGCGCAGCACCATGCTCAGGATACTCCACACGTACCAGCCTCAGATAGGACTGCAGGTCGGGTGCGTTAAGATGCCCGAACACCAAGAAGTCGTCAAACCACAGCGACTGATCGCCCAACCGGTACAAGCGCAATGCAATTGCCAGGAGAACCACCGCCGCGAGCGCCGCCCCGCCGGCATGGCGAAGATGACCCTCCCGGTCTCGGGTGAACGCTTCCGTCGGACCATGGTTTGTTTTCAGGCCTGCCGTCACGAGTTTCCTCCGTTGCGCGAGGGTTCGATGTCCCGGGTTCCGGCCGGAATGGATGTTCGCAGGCGGGCTGCCTGTGGACGCGAACCCCTGCCGACATTGCCGAAGGTCCCCGCACTTGTGCCGGGCAGGTTCCTCAGCGGGGAGTCCTGCATTAGGCAACCGCTGGCATGGGCATTGCCAAAAAGAGATGCGCGTTTCAAAAAGCAATGTTGCATGCATGGAACCGAAGTTGGAATCCAAATCCAATTGGGAATTCCCCCCGGCTCAACCGGGGAGACAGTAGGCGTTTGACACATCTTCAAGATTCTAACCGATGGAAGGTGGGGGAGCAAATGCCGCGTCGTGTTCGGGAAGCGTTTGGCGTGTCGAACTCCTGTTGTATGGGCTCCTGCAGTCTCTGTCGTGTCGGTTTCTTGAAAAGAAGACCAGCGGACGCTATATTTTATGCGACGAGAGGTAATTACATGTGCGTCACTGCTTTCGATGAGGCAAATCCCGTATTGGGGCTGCAACATCGGCTCCCGGCATGCAGGAGACGCTGCCATAAAGCCAGCCTGCTTCTCGGCGATTCTTGCTCCAGAAAACACCCCGTGCGGGATGTCCCGATGTGGGGCCTGTCAGGCATCAGCCAGGATACTGTCGACAAGGCGGGCATGGATTCGAGTCATCAGGCGGCCCGCGCGCACGCATCCATTTCCGACAGCGTTTGGAGCGTTGAACACGCGCGCAGCGGCGGCACCCCGTAATGGCACGCGCGGAAGCCAGTAATACCCGTGCGGAACCGTTCCCGCAAGAACGGAAAGGGCTTCTTCGCCATGTCAGCGGGGCGGCGCTTGCGACGGCGGTTCTCCCGGCAATCACACTGCGCCTGTACCGGCTGGGCAATCCGTCTTTTTGTGGTTTGACGACTTCTTGGTGTTCGGGCATCTTAACGCACCCGACCTGCAGTCCTATCTGATGCTGGTACGTGTGGAATTTCCCGAACTTGGCGCGACGCCACTTTACTACGCGCTCCAGTACTGCTTCGGAAAATGGGGCGGGATGAGTGCCGAAACGCCGATCCTCCTTCCCGTGGCTTTGTCGGTGTCGGCGGCGTTTCCAGATTTTCGCGCGCATTCAATGCGGTCTTCACCGTGGACACCCTGTGTATGCTAGAATCTGGAAGGTAACGCATATATATATGTTGTCAATTTGACAGGCCATCAAGGAAGCAATAATGATTCGTAAAGGCAGGTGCAGCGTCATGCTTCTGATCGTTGCAGGATTTCCACTGGCGGTCTGGGGTGAATGCTACCGGTTTGACAGTCATCTCGCCGAAGCAAAACAAGTGACTGTAACGCCTGTTTCCGCCGGGGTTGGGAGCCGTACCTTGTTTTCTCCGGAAGGATCCCTTGCGTGGCAACTGTCGGGGGCTTCGGCATCTTCGCAAATCCAGGTGGAAGGGGACCGCCTCGTCCTGGTTGCCAAGGAGGCGGACAGCCTGTGCAGTCCAAAGGGTTTGGAACTGGGGGCCACCGAGGCTGAGCGCCTCGAAGTCGAGCTGTGCGTGACCGGCCAGGATGCGGTCCAGATAAAACACGACTTCCTGGCGGGGCAGAAGCCCTACGTCATTGCTGTTCCGCAACAGGGGCAGTTCTTTACCGCGCGGATTGATTTGCGCAATCAGAACGGCGGGCTGTTTCCGCGGATCAATCAAATCAAGATTGGGGTTGCCGGCGCTGCGCGGCTGGAAATTCGCGCCGTCCGGGCGGTGCCGCCGCTGCTTGCCGAACCGGTGGGTGTGGGCGCGTACATGGCGGAGCAGTCGGTCCGGCATGTGTTGTTCGCACACTGTCCGATGGCGCTCGAGTACCCGCTGCGCGTCCCCCGGCATGGATTCTTCGCGGCGAGTCTGGACGTGTTTGGGAATACCCGCCCTGTTGCGTTCAGGGTGGAGGTCCGTTGCGGTGATGCCACAACGACGGTGTTAACACGCACGGTGGAGGCGGCGGACGCATGGGACGACGTTGAAGCCGATCTTTCCGCCTTTGCGGGACAAGATGTGACCATGACGCTGGGCGCGTCCTGTGACACGCCGGGACAGGTGGCGCTGTGGGGCAATCCGGCTGTCCTTGAAAAACGTGTGCCGGGTGTGCGCACCCCGCCCAACATCGTTTTCTACGTGGTGGACGATTTGCGCCCCGACCACCTGGACGCCTATGGATATCCGCGGAAGACGGCGCCGGAGGTGGCCGCTTTCTCGCAGAACGGGGCCCGCTTCGCGTGGTGTTTGTCCCAGGCCACGTGGACGCCGGAATCAGTGCCCAGCTTTCTCGCGGGCATTGGGCCTCTGGTGCATAAGACCAGTACTGTCTTTGGAGAGAGCATTCCGCAGTCCCTGGTTACCTTCCCCGAACTCCTGCGCGATGCCGGGTACACGACGGGCGCCGCCTCCGACAATGTGTTGACCCCGCCTGAAACCGCGCCGCGGGTCTCCTACGGCCTCATCACAAACAGTTTGAATTACGATGAGCAAAAACTGTTGTCGTCCCTGAGCGCCGCAGCATTTCTGGAGGCCAACCGTGATCGTCCGTTCTTCCTGTATGTGCATACGCTGGAAGTTCACACCAACAACTACGACGACGTCTGCAGTGCGCCGCCGCCGTTCCGGGGCATGTTCACCTCCGGAAGCGCCCCCGCACCGGTGGATTATTATGATGAATGCATCGCGTTTTCCAGCAAGAATTTCGGGGACTTTCTCCAGCGGCTCACCACACTGGGTCTTGCCGAGAACACTATTGTGATGTTCTCCTCGGACCACGGAGAGGCCCTCCTGGAGCATGGATTCGACGGCCATGGCGGCGCGCCGTACATAGAGCTGACCCACGTGCCGCTCATCATCTCCTGGCCGGGCATGTTTCCCGCGGGAAAGGTCTTCAACGACAACGTTTGCCACCTGGACGTGGCGCCGACGATTCTGGATTATGCCGGAGTGCCGATTCCCGCACAGTTTCAAGGCATGAGTCTTCGCGGGCTTCTTGAGGGCACCGGTGTTCGTCGGTTCCAGGACAGGACCGTGTTCTCCTGTGGCGCAGACTCCCCGTTTCCCCTGGCATGGGAAAAACTGTTGCGGACTGCCTTCATCCATTTGTTGTCCGGCGACGATCCCATGCTCGCGCGGCACTTTTACGAGGGATACTATGACCAAGTGATCAGCGCCGTCAAGTCACCTTGGGCCTTTGTCAGTCAGTATCCGTACGGCCCCCGGCACCTCTACAACCTGGCGCTCGACCCCAGGGAGGCGGAGGATGTGGCGTCGCAGAATCCCGAAATCGCACAGGCCATGAGTGGGCAAGTGGAGGAGTATCGTGCTCACGAAGCCGAGCTAAGCGCGCAGTTGGGCACGGCGGCCGCAGGCTCGCACGAAACATTCGACGATTCCCAGAAGGAGGCATTGAAAGCGATGGGCTATTTGGGGCGGTGAGTTGCGCCGTGTGTCTGCCGCGTTCGAAAAGTGTGCGGGCGGCGATCCATGCATCATGTCACCCTTGTCCGCCGTCCAAGTCCACTCTCCACCGAAAAAATGCGTCTTTATTGCACATTTCCCGCCAGATTTCTTTGTAGGGGCGCTTGGGCGATCTGCACAAAAAGAAGGGCGGAGCCTGATCGTCGCCGAATTTGCCAAGACACTCTACACGCCCAAACCAGTGTTCAAGCTCTTTGCGGTTGAAGAACACGGTTATTGCCGGATCGGCCCCCTCGCCGGGCGTTCCCCAGAACATGTAGTTCAGATGGGAACAGAAAATCTTGGGCAAATTGTATTTGTCGGAATAGAACTCAGCGGAGGCGGCCGCATCAGCCCACCCAATGATGATGATGCAGTTCTTTCTGTCGTCTGCGGACAGCCCCGTGCAGGCCTTGTTGAGTGCTTTGGCAATGATTTCGTGCTGATCCGTGCCCCGCAGGACCTCTGCAGTGGAACTCAATGGGGCAAGTATGCCGCGGGCCGCGACACGAGCATAACTGTCCAGCCAGTCCCGCGGCAGGATGGGCACACACAGGGGGGCGATCACCAGACCCTGCACCGCCAGGCCAACCACAAGCACCGCACGCATCCAACGCGTTCTTCGTTCCGCCGTTATCCGTGCCACGGCCACGCAACCGAACGCCAACAAAATGGAATATGCCGGATACCAATAGAAAGGGCGGCCCGATGTGACAAGCAGGCCCAAAACGGCGGTCATGCATGCCCATAAAACAGCATGGCGCACATCCTTCCTGGCGGGCAAGAGGCAGTAGAACATGGCGACAGTTGCCAGAATGCAATTCACGGGACCGAGAAAAGCCGGTTGGGCCAGAAGCATCTTGCTTCGGGAAACGCACCCCAACCACATTCCAGAGTTCGCCCACTCGTCTTTTGACATGTCGCTCATGAAACGAAGAAAAGGCCATCCGTGAATCGCCTGCCAGACCAACGCCGGGGAGAAGATGACAACAGCGAGAGCCATCGCCAACCAATAACCCTTTCGGAGAAGTTCCGCCCGGCCCCGGGTTGGTAGGAGCGCAAATCCAATCGCCAGCATGAACAGTACTATGGTGGGCTTGGCCAATAGACCCGCCCCCCATGTCACGCCCACCAGCCACCACAGGCGGCGGTTGCCTGTGCGCAAGATTCGCACCACGAAAAAGGCCGAGAGCGACCACGGCAGACCCTCAAAGGAAAAAGTGTCTGCCAGGCAGGCCGTAAACATGAGGAAAGGGGAGACAAACACGGCAAGGCCTGTGAGAGAAACGGCAAAACGCCGCCCCCCCAACTCCCGTGCGAGCAGACCCGCGACAAGAATGTTGGCCGAACCCACAATCGCCGGGGCAATGCGAAGAGTAAGCTTGGTGCAGCCCAAGAAGACAGTAGGCAGCAGCGACAACCAGATTCCCAACGGAAACGCCGACCCGTCCACATAGCCAATCAGCGCATACTTCGGCATTATAATGAAAGAGTACATTTCGTCTATGTAGAAATCGAGCCGTGACGCGGTGGCAAGGTGCAAAAGCAGATTGAAGAGTGCCAGCGCCCACAAAAGAGCCGTGTCGCGCCAAAAGCCGGATTTCGGATCAACCAACGCGATGTTTGCAGCGATCCCGGCACCTTGAGATTCAGTCGCACCGCATCCGGCTTCGGCCTGAGTTCCGCGACGGATGACATGCCCTAACCAAACCATAGAATAAAATCCCTGCCAAGAACGGAAAACTCAAAAAGAAGCCCCCCGCCCACCGCAAGGCGTTTGTGGCGGTCCAAGAATTATATCATCCTTATTCACTATCCCTCCACTCTCCAGCGGAAACGCGCATCTTTGCCGCACATGTCTTGCCACATTTCTCGGTAAGTGCACTTTGGGGATCTACAGATGTAAACACCGCAAGAATCGTTGGCATTCTCGACACGCCCAAACCAGCCCTCAAGCTCTTTGCGGCTGAAGTATGCGGCTATCACCGGACCGGCGCCTTCGTCCGGCGGTCCCCAAAAACGGTAATTAAGATGAGGACAGAAAACTGTTGGCAAATGATATTGGGCGCCATGGAACTCGGCGCCGACGGCCACAGGCATAAACCCCACAAGGATGCGGCAGTTCTTCCTTTCGCTGGCCGACAGCGTCCTGTAGGCAAGATAGAGCCTCGCGGTCCAACACCTATAAACAAAGGAATTCACTCCGCTCACAGACTTCTCTGAGTCCTGCAGGATGGATGCCGTAGAACTCAAAGGGGCAAGTATGCCGCGGCAAACGAACCGAGAATAGCGGCCCAGCAAGTCCTGCGGCAGGATGGGCACACACAGGGGGGCAACCACCAGACCCTGCACCAGCAAGCCAAGCGCAAGTACCGGACGCACCCAACGCGCTCTTTTTTTCGCCGTGATTCGGGCCGCGGCCACGCAACCCAAAGCCAATAACGCGGGATACAACGGATACGTATAGTACGGGTGACCCGACGTGACAACAAAAGCCAAACCTGCGGCCATGCACGCCCATACGACCAACCTGTATCTTGTTCCACTACCGGACGCCAGGCCATAGAGAACGCCAACACCTGCCAGAACGAAATTCAAGGGGCCCAGGAAGGCTGGCTGGGCT
>CAIXUF010001487.1 GCA_903922535.1 Candidatus Hydrogenedentota bacterium | reverse complement strand
CGACGCCACTCTTCTTGGTTGTCCATGTGCTTCTCCTTGTTGTTGGAAAAGCACATATTCGCTGAACACACCCATCACAACGCTTGTGACTGAACGATGTTGTGGCACATAATTCACTGAACGATGTCCTGACACTTGTCACGTAAGTCCTTGGTGGAACTGGATTCCCGCTTTCGCGGGAATGACGGACACCCCAGATTATTGGGCGACGTACACCAGGTTGTGCGCGGCCGCTCCGGAGGACAGGGTGGTTTCAAGCTTCTCCAGATAGCGGATGGCCGCCAACTCGGCCATGACGGGGTCCTGGTCCTGAAGCGCTTCAAGTATACGATGGAATATCTTCTGTTTTTGGCTGGAATCGGGCATGACAAGGTCCACCAGCGACAGGATGTGGACCGCGATTCGTTCCAGCGTGGTACACAACCCGATGCACACCCGGTTGTGCGTGGCGCCCACCACCTGGCGGATCAATTCCAGCGTCAGGTCAGCGAAACGCTTCGGATCGTCGTTGGCCTGCTCCCACTCGTCAATAAGGTGCTTGATGTTTGCGATGTCCTCGTTCGTGCGGTGCACGGCCGCGAGCCGCACGACGAGCCGGATGAAATGGCCGCGAAACTCGAGCACCTCGAGTAGGAAAGGAAGGTTGAGCGAACCGTCCTCAAGGGTAATCAGCGTGTCGAAAAGTTCCACGCCGCGCATGAATTCCAGATCCTGCACGTACACGCCCGAACCGCGCCAGCTTCGAACAATCCCCACCGCCTCGAGCCGTTTCACCGCCTCTCGGAGGACGGTCCGGGCGACACCGTACTCGGCGGCCAGTTCCCGCTCCGGGGGAAGCTTGGCGTCCTTGGGAAACTCTCCCAGAAAGATCCGGCGTGTCAGTTTCTTGGCGATTTCTTCCGAACCGGTTTTCATCGGCCGAAATTCGCGCGCATCCGAGATTCGGTGTGCCATTGGGACTCCTTTGCTGGACGGAACGTGGGGCCAGTTGACCGTGAACATTCTAGTCCCGTTGCATCTTGCGAGTCAATGGCAGCGGTCTGACCGCATTGGTTGCCCAAGCCCAATATTTAATTGAAATTCTTATATTATTCAGCGTAGTGCGTGGCGAGAGGGATACTTTTCTGCAAGAAGTTATACCAATTACGCAAAAACCTCTTGACAAAATGAAAGAACAGGGATAGGATAGACGCAGTGTAACGGTCTTTCATGGAGTGCTTTCAACGTTCGAGGGATTTTGCGATGAAACGTCGTGGGTTTACGCTTATCGAACTTCTGGTCGTCATCGCCATTATCGGGATTCTTGCAGCCATTCTCCTGCCCGCACTGGCCCGCGCCCGCGAGGCGGCCCGCCGCGCAAGCTGCCAGAACAACCTCAAGCAGTGGGGCCTTGTGTTCAAAATGTATTCGAACGAATCTCCGGGCGCGAAGTACCCCCCCATCGAAATCGAACTGGGGTGCGGCAACCCCGGCTCCCTGCTTGGCCGACCATGCATCGCCTTCGGCCCGCGCGTCTCGTCGGTGTATCCCGAGTATCTGACGGACGCGGCCATCGTGTTCTGCCCGTCCGACGCGCAGGACAAACTCCAGGACTTCCAGGACAAGAACCACAACAACCGGCTGACGCTTGTCGACAAGGTGAACGGCAACGGACAACAGGGCGTCGAGGGCATTGACGCCAGCTACAGCTACGCCGACGTGGTCCTTGACCGGCTTGACATGGATTTGCTGCCCATTCCCTCCCTGCTGCTAAGCGTCATTCCGCAACTGGGCCTGAACCAACTGGACCCGTCGATCACACAGGGGCCCGCGCAATTCATGGATGAAATGCGGTACATACTCATGAACTGCACGGGGCCCGCGCTTTCCGGCGACAATGACGCGTTCTGCAAGGTGATCGACTCCGACCGCGACGTAGACGCGCCCCACGGAAACGGGGGCGGAACCAAGGTCTACCGCCTCAAGGAGGGCGTCGAACGCTTCCTCATCACCGACATCAACAACCCCGGCAGCAGCTCGAAGG
>CAIXUF010001486.1 GCA_903922535.1 Candidatus Hydrogenedentota bacterium | reverse complement strand
TACCCGTCGCTGACCGTGCGCACCGAGTACGAGGGGGCGGCTCCGGAAGACGTGGAGAAGCTGGTCACCCGCCCCCTGGAGGAAATGCTTTCCATCGTCAGTGGGCTGGTTGAGATAAGCAGCACCTCCGCCCCGGGCCGATCCGAGATTACGCTTGAATTCACCTGGGGCACGGACATGAACACGGCCCAGCAGGAGGTGCGTGACCGGCTGGACCTTTTTGAGGCGCCGAAGGAGGTCAGCAAGAAGCCGGTCATTCTGCGCTATGACCCGACCCGCGACCCCGTTATCCGTGTTGCGATCACGGCCACCGGCGCCCAGGGGACGCCCGAGGAGGAGGTCAAGCGGCTCACCACGATTCGTTACGACGCGGAAAGGCACCTCAAGAGTGATTTGGAGGCGGAGGCGGGCATCGCCCAGGTGGCGGTGAAGGGCGGCCAGGAGGAGGAAATCCAGGTGCTGGTCGACGCGGAGAAGCTGAAAGGGCTCGGCCTTCCGCTCCAGTACATCGTGGAGAACCTCGCGCAGCAGAACATCAATCTCTCGGGCGGGCAGCTTCGGGAAGGGAAGACGGAATACCTGGTCCGCACGATGAACGAGTACACGAGCATCGACCAGATCGCGGCCACGCTGATCACCACGCCCTCGGGCACGCAGAAGCGCCTTTCCGATCTTGCGGACGTGTTCATGGGGGCCAAGGAGCGCGAGACCATCGTGCGCATCAACGGCCGGGAGGCCGTGGCCCTGGACATCTTCAAGGAGGGCGACGCGAACACGGTCTCGGTGTGCAACCGCGTGCGCGATTTGCTCGCGCTGGAGCGGCCGCTTTCCTTTGCCGAGAAGATTCAGGCGAAGTTTTCGGACGCGATGGCGTCGACCGAGCGGCGCACGAAGGCGGCCATGCGCGGCAAGTCTGGCCAGGGCACGCCGGCTCCGCCGGTCAAGCGGAACCTGCTGGACCGGCTGCCTGCCGACGTCAATCTTACCGTCATCACGGATCAGGCACGGTTCATCGAGGCGTCCACGAACGAGGTGCGCGACTCTGTTGTCCAGGGCGGACTGCTGGCGCTGGCCATCCTATTCGTCTTCCTTCAAGAAATGAAGACCACGCTGATCATCGGGATCGCCATCCCGCTTTCCGTGATTGCCACGTTCATCCCCATGTTCCTTCAGCACATCACGCTCAACATCATGTCGCTGGGCGGATTGGCGCTGGGCGTGGGCATGCTGGTGGACGACTCCATTGTGGTTCTCGAGAGCATTTTCAGGTGTCGTGAGGAGGGGGACGGCATCGTGGACGCGGCCGAGCGCGGCACGCGGGAGGTGGCCGCGCCGGTGATTTCCTCAACGATCACCACGGTCTGCGTTTTCCTTCCGATCACTTTTGTCGAGGGCATTGCGGGGCAATTGTTCCGCGACATGGCCCTGACGGTAAGCTATTCCATGATGGCCTCGCTGCTGACCGCCATGTTCCTGGTGCCCCTGCTCGCGTCGCGATCCGGCCTGGGGTTGCGGTCCGGACAGCAGGTGGTCTGGACGCTGCGCGCGTTCCGGGAAGCGCGGGATGTGCAGCAGCGGTCCCGCATTGGGGCAATTCTTGTGATGCCCCTGTTGGGGTTGCGTTATGCGGGCGAGGGAGTGCGCGATGTCTTCGTGGACGCCTTCGGGCCCGCCCTCCGCAACATCCGCCGCCTGGGGCAGCGTTTTGGTTTTGTTCAACTGGTCAAGGCGCTCTTCGCGTTCTGCTGTCTGCCGCTGCTGCTGGTGATGGCGCTGTGCCAGTTGCTGCTGCGCGTTCTGTATGTCCTCTTTTCGACACTGCTGCATGTGTTCTGCATCGGCATTCTGATCGTCGCGCTTGTGGTGCGCCTGTTCTTCAAGTTCACCATGGGCTGGTTCATGTATCTCTTCGACAGGTCATTCAACCTGTTCCGCGCGACCTACGGTGTTGTGCTGGCGGCCAGCCTGCGTTTCAGCGCGGTGTTCCTGCTGCTGGTCGCACTGCTTGCCGCCCATTCGGGGTATATGGCCACCAAGCTTGGCCGGGAACTGATTCCGCCGATGAAACAGGGCGAGTTCGGCATGCGCATGGAGGCGCGGGCCGGGACGCGCCTTTCGGACACCGAGCGGCGCGCGCGCAAGTTTGAAAAGATTATCCGCGAGCATCCCGATGTGGACGCGGTGACGGTCGAGATTGGGCAGGAGAAGAAAACCGGCACGACCAAGGGCGGCGAGAACGTGGCCCAGTTCACCGTGCAGTTGAAGGACCCGGAACGCACCGCGCCGATTCAGGACGACATCATCAAGGTGCTGCGGGACAGAGTGCTGCGGGAGCGCACGGATGAGGTCATCAACTTCACCCTGCCGAGCATGTTCAGTTTCAAGACGGCCATTGAACTGATGGTTGTCGGCGAGGATTTGGGCGAACTGAAGCGGGTGGGCAATGAGGCCGTTGAGGTCATCCGCAAGGTTCCTGGGGTGAAAGATGCGGAATTGAGCATCAAGACCGGCTATCCCGAGCTGATCGTCGAGCTGGACCGCGAATCGCTTGCGGAGAAGAAGATATCCCCCGGGCAGGTGGCGCTGCGGCTGCGCACCGAGGTTCAAGGGGACGTTGCGACGCGGTTCAGCCGCGGCGGCGAGAAGGTGGACATTCGCGTGCGCACGGACCAGGCGCTGCTCAACAGCGTTGGCGATCTGCGCAAGCTGTCGGTGACCGACGGTCCCGTGCCCATTCCCCTGTCCGATGTGGCGAAGATTACCGTGCAGGAGGGTCCCAGCGAGATTCGGCGGGTGGACCAGAAACAGGTGGCGGTCATCACGACCAACGTCGAGGGCCGGGACCTTGCGGCGGTTGCCGGCGACATTGACGAGGCGGTGAAACAGGTCAACAAGCCGGACGACTTCTATTTCCAGCAGGGCGGGCAGAACCGGGAGTTGAACACCACCTATTCCAGTCTCCGTTTTGCGCTGTTCCTGGCGATTTTCCTCGTGTAC
>CAIXUF010001485.1 GCA_903922535.1 Candidatus Hydrogenedentota bacterium | reverse complement strand
TCGTCGTTCCTTCCTTCGCCAGACTGGCCTGGCCGCCGCGGCCATGGCCGTCACCGGCTGCGCCACCCAGTCGTCGCCTGGTCAGGCTCCGGCCGTCACCTCGACGCCCACACCGAGCCGGAAGCTGAACATCGCCGCCGTCGGTTTCGGCGGCGTCGGCGGCAGCAACGTGAAGAACTCCGCGGACGAGAACATCGTCGCGCTCTGCGACCTGGACCTCGGTCGCTGCGCCGGGACGATCAAGCAGTTCCCGAAGGCGGCGCTGTTCACCGACTTCCGTAAGATGCTCGACCAGCGCAAGGACATCGACGCGGTCATCATCGCCACACCCGACCATTCGCACGCTTACATCGCCATGGAGTGCATGCGCCGTGGCAAGCATGTCTACGTCCAGAAGCCGATCTCTCACTCCGTCTTCGAAGCCCGCATCCTCACCGAGTCGGCGCACAAATATAAGGTCGTGACCCAGATGGGTAACCAAGGCCATTCCGGCGAAGGCATCCGTCAGGTCACCGAGTGGATCGCCGCCGGACTCATCGGCAAGGTGCGCGAAGTACACACCTGGACCAACCGTCCGATCTGGCCGCAGAGCAGCGAGATGGACCGTCCGTCCGAAGCGCAGAAAGCCCCGCAGGGCATGGACTGGGATCAGTGGTGCGGCCCGGCGCCGCTCCGTCCTTTCCACGCCTCTTACCATCCGGGTAAGTGGCGCGCCTGGTGGGATTTCGGCACCGGTTCGCTCGGCGACCTGGGCTGCCACATTCTGGACGCCGCCTTCTGGGCGCTCAAGCTGAAGTATCCCATCTCCGTCGAAGGCTGCATTTCGACCTACTGGGAGGATTTTTGGAAATACACCGAGCCGAAGAACGAACAGTACCCGCGCTCCGCCATTTCGCGGTACACCTTCCCGGCACGCGAAGGCATGCCGGAAGTGAAGCTCACCTGGTGGGACGGCGGTTTGATGCCGCCCCGTCCCGATGAACTCGAGGAAGGACAGGAGATGGGCGACGAGGACGGCGGCCTGCTGTTCATCGGCGACAAGGGCAAGCTGATGGCCGGTTGCTACGGCCGCAATCCCCAGTTGCTCCCCCTGTCGCGCATGAAAGACTTCACCCCGCCCGTGCCGACGATTCCCCGCATCGAGGGCAGCCAGGAAGGCCACGAAGCCGACTGGGTGCGCGCCTGCAAGGGCGGCATTCCCGCGAGTTCCAACTTCGACTATTCCGGCCCCCTGTCCGAGATGGTGCTCATGGGCAACCTCGCCGTCCGCTTCCCCGGCAAGAAACTGCTCTGGGACGGCGAGAAGATGGAGGTCACCAACAACAAGGAGGCCAACGCCTACGCCCACCTCGCCTACCGCGAGGGATGGACGCTGTAGGTTCCGGCTGTGTTCTCCGCAACCGCGCAGAATAGTGAGTCTGTGATGACAGGACAAACGCCACATTGACGAGCCTTGCAACGGTCCGGCATCCGGAGAGGAACACGTCCGGATGCCGGAACTTCATTTGACCGTCTGATATTCCATTGCCTGGAAGCCAAATAAAAGGAAGCCGAGCCATGCGGTTGTCAAGAAGGGAATTGCTGGGTGCCACGGCATCCGCCGGGTTGGCGGGCATGCTTTGTGCCGTTTCGGGTGCCGCGGAGAAGGGCACGGCCCTGGCACCCAAGCCCGACAAGGGAATCCGCATCGCGATAGTCCAACAGGAAACCATTCCCGGCGCCGTCGAGGAAAACAGAAAGAAGGCGCTTGCCTTCGCCAGGGAGGCGCTGCGGGGCCAACCCGACATCATCCTGTTCCACGAGGCCCTTCTGACCGGATATATCGGGAATGTCCGTGACCTGGCCGAAGAAACCACCGGTCCCACCACGCAGGCGTTCCAGGAAATCCTGCACGGCTCGAATGCCCTGGTTCTATACGGACTTGTGGAACGGGACGGCGACAGCCGTTACACTGCGGCAACTTTGGTCGGTGCGGGCGGCGTGGTGGCCAACTACCGCAAGACCCATCTGTGGTGGAAGGACAAGGGGCTGCGCTGCGAACCCTCTTTCTTTAAGCCCGGCAACGAGTTGGTGACCTTCGACGTCAAGGGCTGGAAATGCGGCGTGATGATTTGCTATGACGGCGATTTCCCGGAGATGACCCGCGCATACGCGAACCGCCAATGTGTGGCGCTGTTCTGGCTGAACAACCGTTCCAGCCGCGGCAAGGAGGAGGTCATTCCCCTGGCGCGCCCCAATTCCATGATCATGGCGGCCTCATGCTGCTGCGGCAGAAACGACACCGACAAGAAGTTTCCCGGCGGCAGCAACATTGTCAACTACAACGGTTCCGTGCTGGCGGAAATCTGGGACCGGGAAGGCGTCATCTTTGCGGACGTGGACGCCTCCGGGGTGATGGACGCACGGGATCAGAATCCCGGTTATCATGGCCAGCGGCCTGACCTGTACCGCTAGGGCAAAAGTGTCCTTTTGCCGTCTGCCCTGCGGACGCTTGAATCAGGGACAACTTGAGGTCAAGGACAGACGGCTGTCCCTGATTCTCTTTGGCTTTCGTAACGTTCCAAAATGACGTGAAAGGTTGCGGGTTCAAGATGAACAGAAGATTTGGACAGGGATCGGCAGAGTATTTCCAAGCGGCCGGGAAGAACCCATTCTTCAAGGGGTTGCGTGTTTCTTCCCCCCAGCTCGCCCAATTTTGGGCGTTCACCATTGTGCTGGCTTTTGCCTGTACGGCCGCGAATGCGTTGTTGCCCAACGCCGCGGGGCCGCGGCCGGGGCCGATCTCCATTGTTAAAGTCGATGTTTCGGGCCCGGAATCCCTTCCTTTCCTGGTCCGGAACAACTACGACGTCAGCGCGGTTCATGGCGCCACCGCAACCGTTTACGCCATTGCCGCCGAGTTGCGTGAACTTGATCAGAACGGCATCGTCTACCGGATGGCCGGCGCAGAGCCGGCCGACGAAAAGGCGTTGACCGGCTACCACACCTACGATTCGCTCACAACCGAGCTGCAGAATCTCGCGTCCGCCTATCCCGCCATCTGCCGGCTGAGTTCGGTGGGAAAATCGGTGCAGGGACGCGATCTGTGGGCCTGCCTGATCACCCACGAACCGGATTTGAAGCAGGACAAGCCCGCCGTGAAATACGTCTCCACCATCCATGGCGACGAACCGGTCGGCATGGAAATGTGCATGGACCTGATCAACCTGCTGCTTTCAGGCGATGGCAATGACACACGCATCACGGCGTTGCTGGAGAATGAATCCGTCTGGATCGTCCCCCTGATGAACCCGGACGGGCTCACGCTGAACCAGCGGTACAACGCGAACGGATACGATCTCAACCGCTCGTTCCCCCAATATGCCACGGACTTCACGAATACGGTTTTTGACGGCCCCCCCAGCACGGCGGGCCGGGAGTTGGAAGTCGCCGCCGTCATGAATTGGACGGCCGGCCACACCTTCGTTGTGTCCGCCAATTTCCACACCGGGTCCCTCGTCGTGAACTACCCGTACGACTTTGTCCCGGGAGTGGCCTCGGGCATTTATACGGCGTGTCCGGACGACGCCCTCTTCCAGAACATTTCCCGGCGCTATTCCGTGAACAACCCGCCCATGTGGAACAGCACCGAGTTCACGGACGGCATCACCAACGGCAACGCGTGGTACATCGTCACCGGGGGCATGCAGGACTGGAATTACCGCTACGCGACCTGCAACGAGGTCACCATCGAGCTGAATGACACCGTCAAGGCGCCTGCCGCGTCAACGCTTCCAACCTTTTGGTCCAACAACGAAATCGCCATGCTCGCCTATCTCGAATCCGCCCAAATCGGCATTCGCGGCCTGGTCACGGACAGCAGGACAGGGAATCCGGTCCGCGCCGAAATTGGCATTGAAGGGAACGCCCAGCCGGTGGTTTCAGACCCGGACATCGGCAACTACCATCGCATGCTGCTGCCTGGGACCTACACTTTGAATGTGTCCGCGCCCGGCTACGTTTCCCGGCAGATAGGGAACGTGCTCGTTGCGGACGGAGCCGCGACGCGTGTTGATATCGCGCTGGTCGAGTTGGACACCACGCCGCCGACGGGAACCATTGTCATAAACGGCAACCGGTCCACCACCAACTCCCGAAACGTCACGCTGTCGCTGTCCTGGGACGACGGTGCCGACGGCTCGGGCGTGATTAGGATGCGTTTCAGCGATGATGGCGCGCATTGGACGGCCTGGGAACCGTTGGCGGCAACACGGGCCCACACCCTGCCGACGGGAGACGGCCACAAGACCGTGCGCGTGCAGTACCTCGACAGGATGAACAACCGCTCCGCGGCATTCAACGACTACATCCTGCTGGACACCACGCCACCCACGGGGACCATCATCATCAACAACGGCGCGTCGACCACGGCAACCCCCGCGGTAACGCTGGGCCTGACCTGGTCGGATGGAACGGGCGCCGGCGCAATGCGGATGCGCTTCAGCAATGACGGGGCGCACTGGTCTGCATGGGAGTCCCTGACAGCCACACGCCCCTACGTGCTGCCGGAAGGACAGGGCTACCACACCGTGCGTGTGCAGTACCTCGACGGCGCCAACAACTACTCCGCCGCGTTTAGCGACTACATCAAGTTGGTGACGCAGTAACGGGACGAAGAGCCCGGGTTCCGCGGCATGACGCGCGGTGCCGGAAGAAGCAGGGACAATCAGGGACAGGCGCAAGCCAGGGGACAGACGACGAATTTACGAACACCGTAATGATGCGGCCTCCGGAGAGATGGGTCTCAGGGTGCAGAGGCTTCATTTGGTAGTCCCTGTCTTGCCCCGCTGATCGGTGTCCGACTGCCTCGAAACCATCATCGATGCCGTCCACATCGAGTGCGGATGGGACACCTCAGAGGAATTCGTGGCTCGCGCCTTTTACGACGAGTCTCTCAAGGTTCGCCGGGCCGACAACGTCTGGGACTACAAGTCACGACTGCCAAACCTCTGCCAGGGCGAACACATTGGTCTGCCCGGTTTCGAGGTCATCCGCTTTGAAAGTCCCGGTCACCTCAAGTAATTTGAGTCAGAGATGTACCGAAGTGGCGAATCTGCCGGACATTGCAAGGGGCGATCCGAAAAGGAAGCCTAGCAGAGCGCCGCCCGCGAGGACTTGGAAAGAGACGGACTGGTGTTATAATAGGGGATGATTGGCCGAAACCAGAGAGACGCTTGCTGTTTTCGGCCGTGGTTTACTGAGCCAAGCGAGAGGGAACGGGATATGAAACGGGTCCCTGCGGTTCTTGCTGCGTGCGGGTGTGTTGGCTTGTCATGTATTCTCGGGTGGAGCCTTCTTCCTGGTGAACCGGAGCATGCCGACGTGCCGGAGAAAGCGGTTTCACCCCAAATACCTGTCGAACGGGCCGCGCTTGATGTGTTGTCACGGGAAACCCCCGCTGCAATTCAGCCCAAGGAGCAGCCTGTCGTTCAAGAGGCTGCGCCGGCGGAGGCTCAAGATGGACCCACATCGGAAGCCGAGAACTTCGAGGTGTCCGGAGTGGCGGTGGACGAGAAGGGCAACGCCGTGCCCGAAACCAAAGTCCATGCAAGCCGGGACGACCTCGGTGACGGGCCGTCGGCAACGGCGGACGAACAGGGAAGATTCGGGCTGCATCTGCAGCCCGGTGCCTGGATGCTGTGGGCCACCAACGGCCAATGGGAGCAATCGGACGCGATTGAATTCACCGCCCCGGCAAAGAATCTTCGGCTTGTTCTTCCCTCCTCATGGATCGCAAGGCGAATGGGCCCCCATCCCAACAACCCCTCCTATGCGCAGCGACGGGACACGATGGAAAGATTCAGAGATACTCTTTTCGAGGCCATGCAGAACAATGAAGGCAGCAAGTTTCCGGGGCTGGCTTCCAAGTACGGTGCGTTCTCGCCGGAATTGACCACCGTAGAAGGCGCTCCCGGCGGGCCCGAGTTCGCGGAGGCGGCCTCGCGCCTGGTCTATTTTGGCTACGCGCTGCCCGATGAAGCCGCAGCAGAGGTCTTCTTGGACGCTTACGAGGCGAACGGTCCGCAGGGACTTGGCGGCGAGGACCTTGAAATTGACCCCAGCGAGGTCGACCAGGTGGGAAACTCCCACCTCTACCGGTTACGAAACGGCATCGAACGGTTCTTTATCACAGACATAAACGATCCCTATGGCGGCCAAAGGGTTATGTCCAGCGTCCCTGTGTGCTGGGAACTGCCGTCCAGAGGAGATTCCGGCGGCTGGGTGATGTATTTGGACGGCCACGTTGAATGGCGGTCGTATCCTGACGAGTTTCCGCTCACGGAAACGCTCACGAATCGAGTGCGGGGCATAATGGCCTCTGGGCACCGCAAGTAACTCCGCTTACGCCAAACATCGGACATCTGGAATAAAAAGTGAAGAAATAGAATGAATATAAAACAATATACTTTATATTACACTATAGCGACTGTTCTTTCGGCAGAAAGTAAACGTCTCCGTTTCCCTGGATGTGCCTTTTCCCTCTAAGACTGTAAGAGCGGCTGTATCTCTTGAAACTCGTGTCAATCTGTGGTTGAGATTAGACGCTTCATCACATCGAGGCTCTTGCGGGCGGTTGCGTCGAGGTTTTCGAGGTGCCACCGCCGCGCAATGGCGAGCACATTTTGTAGGCAACGTAGCCGTCGAACCCGCCTTCACGCAGGCCCTGGAAGAACCCGGAAGGCGACCGATTTGACACAGGTCACGGCCACCCCAAGTCCCTGTCCGCCAACTGCGACAGGTTCCGGGAAACCACGGGTCATTTGCCCGGCGAAAGGCCCTTGGCGGGCGTGAATTCGACCGTCCGAATCACCTCACCCTCGCGCGGAAGCGAAACATCATATTCGAAGCCGCTGACAACACCGGAAGCGCAGTTGACGGCCGTATTATGCGCGGCATTGACCACAATAATCGGACACTTTGCCTCGGCGGAACACAGACTCAAATGGGATTCGTGATATGCGCGAAACCGCTGATCCGTTCCGCTGTTCACGGAATGAAAGATGACCTGCGCGCCCGCTTTGGCGGCTTTCAGGGTTAGGTGAGGATTGGGCCCGTCCGAATAGCCGGGGGTTACCCAGAGGTCGTTGCAGATCAGCGTGCCCCATTTAATGCCGTCGACCTCGTGAACCAGCGGGAAGGTCCCCGGGGCGAACTGTTCCGCGTCACCGTAGGTAAGGCACGTTTTCGCGTATCGGCCGACCAGGGTTCCCTTGGAATCCACAATGCGAATCTCATTGAACGTCTGCCCCCCCTCTTTCCAGCAGGTGCCAAGCAGCGCATTCACACCGGTGTCTCTGCAAAGTTGCCGGACCTCCTCAAATCCGTTGGCGACTTCCTGCTGGTCGAACCCGTTGTGGTACCCGCTCAGTGCGCCTTCGGGAAACAAGACCCACGCCGCATGGTCTTTCTTCGCCTGGGCGAAGGCCGGGCGGATGTGCTTTAGATTTGTTTTCACATTCTTGGAGACGAAGATCTGCGCCAGGGTAACCCGTTGCGTCCCGCCGTTCTCCGTCGTCCTGTCGGCAACTTTCCCGGGAGAAGAGCCGTTGGCAACCAACGCGACTATCACACCGACTATTGCTCTATGCATCCTGCAAGATCCCCTTGAATTGAGGGGTGCGCAACGGCGTCCCCGACGGCATCCGCTCCGGTCAATGTTTTGGGGTTGAAATTAGACTTTTCATCACTTCGAGGCTTTTGCGGGCGGTGGCATCGAGGTTTTCGAGCGCGCCGCCGCCGCGCAACGGGGAGCACATTTCGTAGGCAACATGGCCGTCGAACCCGCCTTCCCGCAGGCCCTGGAAGAATCCGGAGAGGTCGATAAACCCGTCGCCGAGCGGGACGGCGCGCGTCATGGCCGGCAACTCCTTGTAATTGATGAGGCCGGGCATGTATGCGAAGCGTTTGAGCCGGACGTAATCGGCCAGCGTGGTCTGCACCATGTGGGGCGCCATGCGGCGCGCGCAGTCGCGCAGGTCCTCGCCCTGCAAAGCCGGAGCCCACGGGTCGAACATCGCGCGGCAGTTGGCGCGGTCGACATCGGCGAGGAATTCAAGCAGGGCGTCGCAACTGACCGCCACGTCGTGGTGGTTCTGCACGCCGAGCACCAGGCCGAATTCGTCCACGGCCCCGGCGCAGGCGCGGACGGCCTTGACACACTTGTCCCAGTCGGCGGCGGAAGATTCTGTCTGCGTCGTATAGCCGGTGAAGATGCGGACCATCCGCGCGCCGAGCCGTGCGCCCATCCGGGCCAATTCGCGGACGTAGGCTACCTGCATTTCGTTGAAGGGCACTTCCCCGGCCGACGCGCCCGCCGTGAAATCGGTGTAGCCGGCGATGGTGGCGATCTCGACACCCGCGGCTGCGGCGGTTTCACGCAATGCGTCCAGATCGGCATCGCGCGTGTCGAGCACGGAGAGGTGCGGGCGTTTTCCGGCAAGTTCGACAGCACCGTATCCGAGTTCGCCCGCCTTCCGAATGAAGTCCGGCAACCCCAAGTGCGCCTGCCCCCACAGCCCCGCATAGCTGACAGAAAACAACGTCGGAATCATGGTCCTTCTCCTGTTCTGAACCGGCTCCAGTGTATCAAGGGGAGAGGCTGTGATGTGAACAAGTGCCCAGCCCACCAAGGAAGCGTCATTTCGTAGCCGGATGTCCCTCGCCAAGTTGTCTTGATGCGCAATCAACCGGACGATACAATAGCCGCGCGAAGCTTTCCGGTTCGCGGAAGAGACGGCAAAGGGAGACGCGGACGTGAATTGCCCATCATGCGGAGAGGCGCTGAGGCGAATAACCTACCAGGGTTTCTATGTCGAGGCGTGTCCCGAGTGCAAAGGGATATGGTTTGACACCGGGGAAATGCAGCAGTACCTGGAATTTCTGGGGGACTCTCCCGACCTTCCAAACGCGCCGCTCGCCCTTTCAAAAAGGCCTGCCCCAACCGGAAGGCTTAACGAACCTCTCAGACGGTGCCCGCGTTGCGGCCATACCATGCGGAAATTCAACTACTCATACGATTCAAATATCATCATGGACCGTTGCCGGATCTGTTCCGGCGTGTGGACGGACGAAGGCGAGGCATACCAGGCCGCCATCTACAACAAGGGAAATCCGAAGCTGGACAAGCTCGGTTCTTCGGTGGCGACCCACGTTCAAGAGAGGGAAGACCTCAAGGAGTTTGTGGAAGGTGTCGACAACTTGGCCCGAGGCGGAGGTGCTCTCTATCTTGGCATTCAGGGTGTGCTCCCTGTCGGTGACGACATGCCGAAGCGCAGCTTCCCCTTTGTCATCGTCGGATTGATTCTGCTTAACGCAGGCTCATTAATTGTCGGCCTGCTGTCAGACGACTTTAAAGGCTTCTGTTGCGGAATGGGCGCGATTCCAGCCCATATTCTTGCCGGTCAAGACATCCTCACGCTGTTCTCAGGCATGTTCTGCCACGCTTCCATCGCGCACCTTGCCGGGAACATGTTCTTCCTGTGGCTGTTCGGGTCCCATGTCGAAGACGCCTTTCATCATGCCTGTTTCATCCTGTTCTACCTGTTCTGCGGCCTGGTCTCTGCGCTTGTCTACCTTGCGGCAAATCCCCATTCAACCATACCGTGCGTGGGTGCCAGCGGCGCAATCGCGGGTGTGATGGCGGCCTACCTGGTCCTCTACCCGTCTTCACATCTCAGGCTCCTCGTCGGCGGAATGGTGATGACGCTGCCTGCATGGGTGTATCTCGTTGGCTGGTTCGTCGTGCAGTCACTTCACTCGATGTTGAGTTCTGGAACCGGTGGCGGCGTGGCCTGGTTCGCCCATATTGGCGGTTTCCTCTGCGGAATCGCGGTGACGACCCCCATGAGGAAATTTCTGGTTGCCGGGAACAGTGCGTAAGTACTGGGACGGTCTGTCGTCGCACGGATGTCGGCCGCCTTCTTCCAGCCAATGCGTTCAGCAAGGACTGGGCGATTGTTGACGCGGCAGTGGGAATATCCGGGGGCGTTTCCCCCTTATGCGCAGGAACCTGGGCAACCCTGTTGTAGTCGGCTTCTTCCGCAGGCTTACCCTGTGATCTTGCCAAATCGGTCCGCAATTTCCTGGGCCGTCCACATTCCCTCCTCCTTATTGACGCCGTCTGTCATCGTCATCTTGTACTCGCGCAGGAAGTTGCCCTGGATGCCGAATATGCGGCCGGTGACACCGGCCGCCAGGTCCGACGCGAGGAAGACGACCATCGGACTGATCTTTTCCGGGCTGAGTTCTTCCGGAACCATGCCCAGGTCCGCTGTCATGCGCGTGAAGGCGATCGGAACGATGGCATTGACGGTGATGCGGCTCTTCGCCAGCTCAATGGCCGCGACCCGGGTGAAGCCGGCGATGCCGGCCTTGGCCGAGCCGTAGTTGGCCTGTCCAAACTGGCCGATGAGGCCCGACGTGGAACTGGTGTTGATGATGCGGCCGCCCTGGCCCTGTTCCGCCATGACGCGCGCCGCCGCCTGCGTCGCCGCAAAGGTGCCTTTCAGATGCACGGCAATCACGGCGTCCCACATGGCCTCCTCCATTTTGAGCAGGCTCTTGTCGCGCAGGATGCCGGCGTTGTTGACGAGGATGTCGACGCGGCCAAAGGCATCCACGGCGGACTGCACGATGGCCTGCGCGCCGTCGAGCGTGGCAACGCTGTCATAGTTGGCGGCGGCTTCGCCGCCCGCGGCCTGAATCTCCGCGACCACGTTGTCGGCCATTTGTGAACCGCCGCCCGAACCGTCGCGGCTTCCCCCCAAATCGTTCACGACAACCCTGGCGCCTTCTTTCGCAAATGCGAGCGCGTGCGCCCGCCCGATTCCGCCACCCGCACCCGTTACAATCGCCACTTTTCCGTCGAGCAAACCCATTGTAATGACCCTCTTTTGGTTGTTCTCGCCACGGCGCAGAGTCTAGCATAAATAGTGGGAAAATGGCGAAAGGCAGAGGTGAGCTTAAAAGGGCCGGATGAATCAGTCAGGGAAATGGAGGCGCTGCCAATCTATATTAGCCTCCGATTAACGGTACTTCTGGAAAAGGAAGATGTCCGCATTTGGGTTGCATCGGGGAACGGGGAAGGTTGATAGTTTGTCCCTGTCTTGTTGTTAACAGAAGGAACCAATGAGGAGGCGCATTTGAATGGCAGGCTTGAGAGAACGGGCCGCAGACGGCCTTCACGTGGGGGACGCGTTCAGCACTTCACGCACCTTTACAGAGGATGACATCATTCGTTTCGCAGGAATATCGCGCGACTATAACCCCGTTCATGTCGACGCCCGTTTTGCCAAAGCGTGGAATTTCACGGCGCCCATTTGCCATGGACTGCTGGTGGCAAGCCTGGCCACCGAAATTGGCGGACAGATTGGGTGGCTGGCGTCTGCCGCGAACTTCCGGTTCAAGGGACCCGTGTATGCCGGTGAGACGATCACATGCAGTTGGACAATCACAGCCATAGACCAGAATGGCCGGGCCAAGGCATCCGTCACGTATGCCAAAGAAGACGGCGTCGCAGTGATTGAAGCAGAGTTAGGCGGAATTCTCCCCGGAGATGAGGAGCGCAAGGTCCTGCGTCAAATGCTGTCAGAGGGCGATCCAACCAATGGACTGACCGCCGCACCGTAGAGCCGGGAAGCGAAGCGAACCAAGGAGGAATGATGAGCGCAATGGTTGCATGCATTGTGGCGGCGATGTGCACCGGGGTGGGCGGAACGGGGGAAGGGCCGGTGCCCGCGAAGCCCTACGGCGTGGGTATTGTCGGCAATTGCTGCACCCACGGGGCGGGCCTGTGCGCCGCGTTCAAAGGACGCGCCGACACGCGGGTTGTCGCCGCATACGAGAAAAACCCCAGGCGCGGGCGGGAACTGGCTGAGGCGTTGGGTGGCCCGCTGGCGGATTCCTATGACGCGGTTATTCAAAATCCAGAAGTTGCCATTGTGGCGATCGCGACCGACCCCTGCGACAAGGCAGACATGGTCGAGAAGGCCGCGGCGGCGGGCAGGCACATTTTCCTCAACAAACCGTTCTGCGATAGTCTTGACAACGCGCGGCGCATTGCCGTCGCGGTTGCGAATGCACCCGTCAAGGTGTGGCTGGTGCACGACATTCCCATGGTGCGGTCTGTGCCGGTGTATGCGCGGCTGATGGAGGAGGTGCGTTCGGGGAAACATGGGCGTGTGCTGGCGTATCACCACCTGTTCGGCATGGATTTTCCCATGGACTTTGACCTCAAATCAGTCTGGCCGGAACGGCTTGACCCACTACCGGTGTAGGATTAGAAATTGTTACTGTCTTATCATTACCAGAACCAACTATAACATATCTACCGTTGATAAGATATTTGTTAGCGTTTTCGAATATCGTTTCATTTTCACCAATAAGCGTGAAACGCCTCTCTATAAGAGC
>CAIXUF010001484.1 GCA_903922535.1 Candidatus Hydrogenedentota bacterium | reverse complement strand
GCGCCTCGGGATTGATCCGGTCCGGGGACGGATGGGCCGTCTGGCGCTAATCTCCTTTTTCCTGCTCGATGCCTGCCTGTTCTACGTGTTCTTTCTTTATCCATTTTCTCTGGCGTGGTCATTCCTGGGCAGAGGCAGTTACGGGCTCGTATGGAGTTGCGTGGCGATGGCGTTCTGCGCGCTTCTGCTCATGGCCGTCCCAGTGTTTGCCCTTTTGCCCGCATTGAGAATCCTCTTGAACATTTGGGCGATTCGCCGCATCCATGAATGGTTGGGGCACGTTGGCGGCGGCAACCAGGAAGAAACTGAGCCAGACGGACGTGCGCAGTCCGGCGTATGGGTCAGGTACTCAGCCAGAGCGCTTGTACATCATTACGGGAAGAAGACCCGCGCATGGCTGTTCCGCAGACCGTCAGATCATTTGCTGCGGGTCTTGCAGTGCGATGCGAACAATGCCGCAGCGGCTTACGAACGGTGGTGGGCAGCCATGAAATGGGCTCACTTCGGACAAACCGTTTCGGTGGGCCCCTCTGTAGATTCACTGTCGGAATCGGAGGATCCCCCTGCGGCGGCCCTCAACACACTTCGGATGCTGCTCCGCACATTGCTCAGGAGTCAAGGCAACCTTTTGCTGTACTCGCGCCTCTACGAGAGGTGGCCGACCCGTGTCCGCGGCCATGTCTACGCCCATCCCGCGTTCGTGAGGGTCGTGGCCCTGCGCCTTGCATTTGATCATCTGGTGCGACTGGAAATGCTTGGCGTTTGGGTCGGCGCACTGCGGACAGAAATGGGTTGTCTTGGCCACCGGAAGAACCAGGAAGGCGCCAACAGGGAGGAAATGGAGAGAATAGAGGCGAGAGAGCGGGACATTCAGGCATGGGCGGATGCCGTTGAATCCGTTTCTGTAATCATGGAAACCTCCCGTACATGGGCGCTGGAACTCGTCGCAGATTGCGTCCACGGTCTCGCGTTGCACGAACCATACAAGGAATATGCCAGCCGGTTGGTTCTATGGTTGGGCGACGGCGGGCTTGACACCCCGGAGGTGGAGAACCTGGTGGCGGAAGGAAAGAGCACCATTATCGATGCATTTCCGTGGACGCTAATATCCAAAGAAATCGAAGGCGGAAAGATCGGCCAAACCGGCAAGACTCTCTTGGAAGGGCATTTCCTTCCCTATGTACTTTCTCTTGGAGCGCGTGTCTACGGGCGCAGGGGTCTGAGGGAACTTCGGGCGACCACCCCCCTCCTCGTTCTGCGCGTGGCCGCCCAAGGCACGTTTGGCCTGTGGTTGGCGCGTTTGGTGGCCAAGTCCCCGGCATTGGCCATAAAGGTCCACGCGGAAGTAGCACATGAACTCCGCCGAAGCGGAGGGCTGGAGAAGATGGAGTTCCTTTGCGGAACTCTTGCCCGCCGCATCTACGGTGATGCGGCGATGTTCCATTCGACCCGGAAACGCCGCTTTGAAAAGCAGATGTGGGACCTTGCGCCGGTGCTGATGGACGATGCAGAGGACGCGTACGCGATGGCGGGCGCACCGGGGGACATGGAGAAGGTTCGGGCAATGACGGAGGCCATGCGCAGGAGCACATCCCGAACCTCCTCGGACATCCGGGAGACGGCAAGATGAGAACGGTGCCACCCATTGAAACACCGGAGACAATGAATGTCCTGCACGAGACCATGTCGGTACCGGAGTGGCCAAACTATTGGCGCGCACGGCCTGCCTTCGCCCTCTTGGTGGTTATTGTGGCGGGAATGATTTTTGTCAAGGTATGTTACCTGCATTTTGCCGCCAATCCGGTGACCCGCATGCCCGATCCGCGTGTCGGCGAGAAATACTACGATTTCCCACTGACCGCCATGGCCGACGGTGACGATGACTCGGTGTATGTGGCGACGCAGAAGAGCATTGAAACCTTTAACCCACGTACCTATGTCTGGCACCGCTATGACGGCACGAACACCCCTGACTTTCCCTTTGGCGCAAATGACCTGGCCTACAGCCAGGACAAAACCTTGTACATGCTTTCAGAGAACCGGACTATATGGGCATGCCCGGTGAACGGGTGTGTCCTGCAAACGAAGGCGCTAAAGAAGCACTTCTCCATAGGCTCCCCTTGGGAGGGGTTCCGCACGGAGCGCGACACGCGCATTAGGAGAGCCATCCTTGAAGACGGCATGGTCTACGCCGCCGTGCCTGGAAACGGATTAGGCGTTTATGACCCGGCGAGCCACGGCTGGATGACATTTCCCCTGCCCGAAGAGCACAAAGATGCCCGTGACATGCAGTTTCACGGAAATCAGGTATGGCTGGGCACGCAACACGGCGTGTACGTGGCCGACCGGGAAACAACAGAGCCGCTCGAAGAAGAGTACCAGCTTAAAGCTGACGGCGTGGTGCAGATTCAAGTGGATGAGGAAGGTCGAACAATTGCGCTCCTCAAGAACGGTGGTTTCCATACTTTTGACGACAAATGGAACGGCCCTTTCCTGGGAGGCGCGGCGTTTGAGGGCGCGACAGACGACAATGTTAGAGCCTTCCTCCCGATGGACGACTCCATCCTTGCCGCCGCAACAGGTTGCGGTATAGGCGAGTACGACACCAAGAGCCGGCGTTGGGAACAGTTTATTCCGGTCAAGGAGATTCCGCTCG
>CAIXUF010001483.1 GCA_903922535.1 Candidatus Hydrogenedentota bacterium | reverse complement strand
TGCCTTGCTGTTGCGGCCGTTGTTCTGTCCGGATGCGTGCCCCGCTCCACTGGTCCCACCGAGGTGGGCGTGCGCACCGTGAAGTTCTCGCTCTTTGGCAAGAAGGGTGTTGAGGACAAGGCCTACCCGCCTGGCGCCACCTACTTCTTTGCGCCGCTCATCAGCGACTGGCACACTTTTGACACCCGCCTGAACACGCTCGAAATGAGCAACGCCGTGAACCGCGGCGACCGCATGGGAAAGGACGACCTGCTCTTCAAGACCGTCGACGGCAACGACATCAGTCTCGACATCGTCCTGTCCTGGAGAATCGACCCCGCCCAGGCGCCCAAGGTCCTGCAGGAAGTCGCCACCAACATGGACGAACTCAAGGACAACATTATCCGCACCGTCACACGCAGCAAACCGCGCGACATTTTCGGCGAACTGGAAACGGAGGACTTCTATCTGGCCGACAAGCGCAGCGAGAAGGCCGAGGAGGTTAAGATCGCGCTCAACAAGATATTGAACCCGCTCGGTGTCATTGTCGAGCGCGTCGGCACCAGCGACTACCGCTTCGGCCCCGAGTACCAGAAGGCCATTGAAGACCGCAAGGTGGCCCAGCAGCGCGCCGAAAAGGCCAAATCAACCACCCGCGCCACGGAACAGCAGTTCCTGGCCAACGTCGAGGAGGCGAAGGGTGATGTCGCCAAGATGAAGGCGGAGGCCGACGGCATGTTTGAACAGGCCAAGATCAAGGCCGACGCCGCCTTCAAGAAGGAGGAAAAGCAGGCAGAGGCCGTGCGCCTGGAGGGCCAGGCCGAGGCCAACGGCATCCGCAAGATGAACGAGGCGCTGGCCGGGGCGGGCGGCGAGTCGGTCGTCAAGCTGGCCGTGGCCGAGGCGCTGCAGGGCAAGAAAATCGTGCTGGTGCCCATGGGCGAGGGCTTCGACGTGCGCTCCACCAACATCAACGAGCTGCTCAAGATGTACGGAATGGGCGCGCTCGGCAAAGCGGCCGACGTAAAGCCGCCGGAGAAGCCGAAGGACGACAAGAAATAGGCGGGCGGCGAGGCGGACATGGGTGAATTGGAGCCGCATTTCGCGGGATCGCCGCGCCCCTGTGGGGCAGTTGTCCCCGGCTGTATGCCCCCGCGCAATCCCGTGCATGTCATGCTGGACAACCTGCGCAGCGCCTACAACGTCGGGTCCATGTTCCGCACGGCCGACGCCTGCGGCGTGGCGCACATCCACCTGTGCGGCATGACCGCCCATCCGCCCCATCCGAAACTCGAAAAGACCGCACTCGGGGCTTTCGAGCACGTGCCCTGGACCTATCACGAGCGCAACCGGGACTGTGTGGACCTGATCAAGGCCCGGGGACTGCCCCTGGTCGGCATAGAGACCGTCGATGGGGCCGTGCCCCATCACCGCTTCGAATGGCCCCAGCCCGTCGTGGTCGTGTTCGGAAACGAGGTTAACGGCATCAACGAACGGGTGCTGCACCGCTGCGACGCCGTGGTGCGCATCCCCATGCAGGGTTTCAAGAACAGTCTGAACGTCGCCACCGCCTTCGGGGTGATTCTCTATGCGATTCTGGATCAGTGGCGGGCACTGGATGGGGAGGGGGCCGGGACCGGCCAGATCCGGGGATAGTACGGACTGACGGGGCACCTATAGCTGTCACCATCCGCCAGTTCGGAAAACCGGAAGTTGTCCCGGGGCCTATTATTGCCGGTGTGCAGGCCGCTGGTTTAGAGTAGCGCAGTATCGCGTTGGGTGCGCCTGCTTTGCCATAACTACCGTGAAAGAGTGCTGCCATGAGGATGATGCTTTCTTTGATCGCTGCCGCGCAGGCCTTGGTCGTGTTTTCCGCCTTTGCCGAGGAAGCGCTGCGGCCCGGACGGGATCGCACCTCGTTTCAGGAGTGGAGCGAGTACAACACCAAGCTCGACCTCGGCTCCGACATGGTCATGGTTTACGGTGTTGGGGCGGACTTTGCCGAACGCGGCAAGGTGTGGCGCGACAAGGGCTACAGCGTTGGCATGATGACGGGCATCGCCTGGGGTTGGTACGGGGGGTATTACATGACCCCGGACGGTTTGAAGAAGGATGAAATTCAAACCGAGAAGAGCGGCAAGCTGATCATGCACGGCGAGAATGTGGGCTACAATGTTCCCACGGACGCTTATATCGAGTACATCAAGAAATATGTGGAGCCCGCCGTGGACGCGGGCGCGCAGGCGATCTTCTTGGAGGAGCCCGAGTTCTGGACGCGGGCCGGTTGGAGCGCCGCGTTCAAGAACGCATGGCAGGTGTGCTACGGTGAGCCCTGGCAGGAGCCCGATTCCAGCGTGGACGCGCAGTACCGCGCGAGCCGGCTCAAGTACGAGATGTATTTCAAGGCGCTGCGCGGGGTCGCGATGCATGTGAAGGGGCGCGCCGCGGAGCAGGGCAGACAAATCGAGTGCCATGTGCCCACGCACAGCCTTATCAACTATTCCCAATGGGGGATTGTCAGCCCCGAATCCCATCTGATGGACATCAAGGAGATGGACGGATACATCGCGCAGGTGTGGAGCGGCACGGCGCGCTCGCGCAACTGGTACCGGGGAAAACGCGCCTCGCGCATTTTTGAGTCCGCATATCTCGAATACGGCCAGATGCTCGCGATGGTCCGTCCCACGGGGCGCAAGGTCTGGTTTCTGTCCGACCCGGTGGAGGACGATCCCGGCCGCACTTGGAGCGTGTACAGGCGCAACTACGAATGCACCGTCATCGCGTCGCTGTTCTGGCCCGAGGTGGCCCGTTACGAGGTGATGCCCTGGCCGAGCCGCATTTTCGAGGGCAGCTATCCAAAGGTGGATTGGGACGGAAAGTCGAACGCCAAGGAAGGCATTCCGGCCGAATACGCCGCGCAATTGCTGACGGTCATCAACGCCCTCAACGACATGGACCAGCCCGTGGTCTCTTATGACTGTGGCACACGCGGCATCGGCGTCATCGTTTCCGATTCAATGATGTTTCAGCGGGAAATGCCGAATCGGAGCGACGCCGACCTCGGCGGGTTCTTCGGGGTTGCGCTGCCGCTGGTCAAGGCGGGCGTGCCGGTGGAAATGGTGCAGATGGAGAACCTGCCGCAGGCCAATACGCTCTCTACCTGCCGCGTCGCACTGCTCACCTATGAGGGCCAGAAGCCGCTCAAACCGGAATACCATGACCAGCTCGATGCGTGGGTGCGTGGCGGTGGCTGCCTGCTCTTCGTCGACGACAACAGTGACCCCTACCACCACGTGCGCGAGTGGTGGAACGACCGGGGCAAGAACGAATCCACGGCATCGGACGACCTGCTAAAACGGCTGGGCGTGACCGATGCGGCGAAGACCGCGCCCGAAGCCGTGGGGAAAGGCTGGGTGCGTGTAGTGGTTGATCAGCCCAGTGCCATCCAACGGCGTGAGAACGGTGCGCAGCAGGTACTGGACAGTGTCGCGGGATTGCTGGAAAAGCTTGGCGAACCCCTGAAAACCCAGAACTACCTCAAACTACAGCGCGGCCCATACGTTGTGGCGTCAGTCATGGAGGAGTCGGTCTCCGATGAGCCGCTGAAGATCACGGGCCAGTTCGTGGACCTGTTCGACCCCATGCTACCCTTGGTGACCGACAAAGTGCTCGAGCCCGGCGAACGCGCGCTGCTCTTCGACATCCCCTGGGCACAAAGACAGGGCATGGACCGGAAGGTGGCCGCGGCCTCCACCCGCGTGCGCGACGAGCACAATGCGGACGACGTGCAGCACTTCACCACGCGCGGTCCCGAGGGCACCCGCGCCCGGGCGCGCATGCTCTTGTCCAAAGAGCCCAAGGGCGTGACCACGGAACCCACCATACCCGTGGCCACGGAATGGGACAAAGACAGCAAGACCCTCTGGTTCGACTTCGACAACACCGCGCAGGATATCGAGTTCAAGGTGCAGATGCGCTAGAAACGCATGGGGTAATTTCACCCCCCTTGGATGCAACAGGGGAGCCGCGCCCCCAATGCCCGGCAAGACTTCAACGAACAGCCGCCGTACTGCCACGCACCACGAGTTGGGGCAGGATCCGGATGTGGCGGGCGGACGTGTCGAACCGCTCCAGATTGTCGAATGCCGCCCCGGCGATTTCCTGGTAAGGCTGGGCGATGGTGGTCAGTTCAGGATACATCATGAGGCCGGTGCCCTCGTCGTTAAAACCCATCACTGAGATGTCTTCGGGAATGCGCATCCCCGCCATATGAAGGCGTTTCATGAGAAAGCACGCGCCAATGTCGGAAACGCACAGCACGGCGGACGCCCCCGTCTCGATCACCCGTTCTGCGGTACGCCTGCCAATGCGGGCATCGTACCGGCTCTGGGTGGGGAAGCGCAGTTCCGCGCCGAGGTCGGGGAGTTCCGAAAGGGAGGACGGTTCGATCACGCAGCCCTCAAGGCCCCGGACCGCGATCCCGGCGTGGAATGCCTCGACACGGTCTCGTATGTTGACATGATCCGGATTTTCGGACAGCAACAGGGCGATCCGGCGGTGTCCGAGCCCGCTCAGGTGGGCAAGGCCCAACTCAATGCCGCAGCGATTGTCGACACAGATTTGCACTCCGGGATATTCTGGAATCCAGGTGTCGATGTTCACGGACGGCATATTCAGGCTTTGGGTGGTCCTGGCAAGTTCATGGGTGAAATCGGGCTCTAGGCAAAGGAAGACGAATCCCGCGCGAGCCGCTGGAACGGCCTTCAGACCGATGGCCCGAGAGACCCGTTCGTCCTGGCCCGGATTAATCACCTCAAGGGAATGGTGGCCGCGCAGGCAAAGGTAGGCAAGCTCCCGCAACAGCAGGCCGTTGAAGAACGAGTCAAAGGTGTTGACCACGGCGATCACGCGAAGACCTGTTCCTCCGTCGTCCCGCATGCTCCGGCACACAAAAGACCCCTGGCCCCGGTGCCGCCGCAGCAAGCCCTCCTCCACGAGACGGTTCAGGGACCGCCGCACCGTTCCAACCGAAAGGTCAAGCCGCTCCCCCAGTTCCTCCTCCGAGAAGAACCTGTCATCCTTCTCGAAATGGCGGATGACCAGATTCTGCAGTGATCGGGTCAATTGCACATGCAACGGTTCATGGCTGTCTCGGCTCAATTGCACATTGAGGCGAAGCACCCGTTCTCGTTCTTCCGGTGTGAACATCCTGCCAATTCCAAAGTTATTCTATACAGGACTATACAGGAAAATCTGTCAAGACCGCAACGCACCGCTGCAAAATTACGGCAAACCGCAGAATTATCACTGTGTTTCGCGGCAGATAGAGCATACGGCATGCATGCGTATTGACTTTATCTAGAATATTTTGTAGAAAGTTTCGTGATGGTTGCGTTATTGTAGATTTCGACCGGGTGCTTCTTGGGAACAACTTGAAAGAGGACACCAACATGGGCGACTTGAGAAGACGGCAGTCCGGTGCGTCACTGTTCGTTCTTACGCCGGGCATAAGTGCGAGGGCGTTTGCCTGCGCCAGTGCCGCCGCCGAAGGCTCTCTCGGCGCGAAGGGCAGCCCGCTGTCGCCCTCGCACATGTGTCTGTTCCGGGACGAAGAGGTTTTCACGTCAGGGTCTTATTACGACGGACGTGTTTCCGGCGGAACAACCATCACCGCCACGTCACTCCAGAAATGAAAAAGCCGGTGGAGTAGTCAATTCCACAAAGCATGAAATAGGAAAGCCAAGGAAAGGGAAACGCAATGACCAAGTCGAAAACAAGACGGGCGGAAACAGAAACGGTGAAGAACCCTGGGCGTGCAGTGAAGAGGATGTTGCGGGTTATCGGAATCGTAATCTGCCTGAGCTGCGCTGTCGCCGCACCGGCCTCTGCCGCCGGGGGCGGGATCATGGAGATGACCTCGTTGTCGGCGGAGACCTTAACGATGGCGCTCGCTGCGCCACCTTCGCTTGCGGTGACCTCGCCGAACGGCGGCGAGACTTGGGCGCAACGTGAAACCCATGTCATCACTTGGACCGCGGTCGGCGTGACGGGCAACGTGGCCATCCTTCTCAATGCCGACGGAGTGGATACCATCTGGCTTGGCGCGCCTGCGGCTTCGGCCGGACAATTCTCCTGGACGGTTCCCGCCTCGGTGACGCCGGGCAGTGCATACAGGGTCCATGTGGTCTCCGGAAGCAACAACTTGATTCAGGATCTGAGCGACGCCACGTTCAGCATCATCGCGCCCCCGATCACGGTCCTTTCGCCCACTGGGGGAGAGACCTGGGCGGAGGGCCAGTCCATAGCCGTCACGTGGAGTGCCCGGGCCGACTTGACGGGCGCGGTGGCGGTGATGCTGAACCTGAACGGGACCGATGCACTCTGGATGGGTTCGGTCCCGGCGCAGGCCGGGCTGTTCTCTTGGACGGTTCCTACGTCCCAGACCCTGGGCAGCGCCTACAAGGTGCGTGTCGTTTACGGCCCCAACAACAACTATGCCGACCAAAGCGCCGGCACCTTCACTATTGTGCCCGCCAGCGCCCTGGCGTCGCTTACGCTCACCTCACCGAACGGCGGCGAGTCCTGGGCGCAGGGCTCGGCGCAGAACATCACGTGGTACGAGAGCGGCGTGACCGGCGCGGTGGCCGTGTTCCTTGTGAACGGGGCGGCCACGACGTGGCTTGGCGGGGTTTCGGCTGCGGCCGGCCAGATGTCCTGGACGGTTCCGGCATCGCTGACGCCGGGGAGCGCCTACAAGATCTATCTGGTTTCCGGGGATAACAACGCGGTGGAGGACCTGAGCGACAGCGCGTTCACCGTCGCGGGAAACACCGCAACGCTTGCGGTCACCTCGCCGAACGGCGGCGAGTCCTGGGCGCGGGGCGAGACCCATGCCGTCACGTGGAACCAGACCGGTGTGAGCGGCCAGGTGGCCGTCTTCCTGAATGTGAACGGGGTGGACACAATATGGCTAGGTGCCGTCTCGGCTGCGGCCGGAACACTGGCTTGGACGGTTCCCGCGTTCCTGACACCGGGCAGCGCGTACAAGATCGATGTGATTTCCGGGGACAACAACGCGGTGCAGGACCTGAGTGACAGCGCCTTCACCGTCGCGGCTGGAGTCACCGCAACGCTTGCAGTCACCTCGCCGAATGGCGGGGAAACGTGGAAGCAGGGCGAGTCCCACACCGTCACGTGGAACCAGACCGGCGTGACGGGCTTCCTGGCCGTCTTGCTGAATGTGAACGGGGTGGACACGCAGTGGATTGGCGCGGTTGCGGCCTCCGCCGGGCAGTTGGCGTGGACGGTTCCGCAGGCACTGGCGGTCGGCAGCGGATACAAGATCCACCTGATTTCCGGGGAAAACAACGCGGTGGAGGACCTGAGCGACGCCGCGTTCTCCGTGGCCTCAGGCGTCTCTCCGCTCACGCTGACCTCGCCGAACGGCGGCGAACTGTGGTTCCAGGGCGCGACCCAGACCATCACATGGATCCAGACCGGTGTGACCGGCAATGTCGCTGTGTGGCTGGAGGCCAACGGTGTCTTCAGCGCGTGGATTGGTTCCGCCACGGCCTCGGCCGGGCAGATCTCCTACGCGGTGCCGGCCGCGTTTGCGGCGGGCAGCGCGTACAAGGTCCACATCATGTCCGGAAACAACAACGCGATTGAGGACCTGAGCGACAGCACCTTCACCATCATGGCGCCGCCGCTCACGCTGACCTCGCCAAACGGCGGCGAGACCTGGGTGCGGGGCCAGACCCACACCATCACTTGGAATGCGGCCAGCCTGACGGACTACGTGGCGGTCCTGCTGAATGAGAACGGCACGGACACCCTGTGGATTGGCGCCGCGTTGGCCACAGACGGCCAACTGTCCTGGACGGTTCCCGCCGGGCAGACCCCGGCCGGCGACTACAAGATCCACCTCATCGACGGGGGCAACAACGCGATTGAGGATCTGAGCAACGGCACCTTTGCCATCGCGGCGTCTGTCACGGTCCCTGTGCCCGACGTGGTGGGCCTGACGCAGGCGGCGGCGATCGAGGCCATTACCGGCGCGGGACTCACGACCGGCGTCGTCACGCAGCAATGCAGCGGCACGGTTCCGGCGGGCTCGGTCGTCAGCCAGAACCCGGCGGCAGCCGCGAATGCGGCGGCGGGAACAGCCGTGGACCTTGTGATCTCTGAGTGTCCACAACCGGCCGCGGTTCCGGATTTGAGCGGCGAGACGCAATCGGAAGCCCAGACCACCCTCGTCAATGCGGGGCTGACCCTGGGTGCTGTCACCCAGGATTACAGCGCCACGGTTTCTTATGGACAAGTGATGGGCCAGACGCCGCCGGCGGGTTCGAGCGTCACACCGGGAACAGCGGTCGATATCGTAATCTCGAAAGGGGTTGTGAATACCGTTGGCCCCGAGGGCGGAAGCGTCACCTTCGGCTCATGGACCCTCCTGTTTCCCCCGGGCGCCATTGATGCGCCCACGGAGATCACGGGCGCTGCGGCCGTGAGTTTCCCCGCCAACAGCGGCATCATTGGCGAGCCGTACATCTTTGGCCCCGCGGGCCTCAACCTGGTGGGACGGGGCGTGCAGATCGCCTTGACATACAATCCGGCGCAACTGGGCGGCGCCAACGAGAGTGACCTGGCCCTTGCCGTGGCGGGTGCCGGCTGGACCGTCCTTGCGTCCTCACTCCCCAACACCGTGACACACAGCATAGGGGCCGTTATCGACCAGCTTTCGACCACTGCGCTGGTTTCCGGCGTGGCTGCCGGTCTGGCGGTGCCTCCCATGATTCGCGACCTGACGGTGTCGGACGCCGCGCTGCCGGTGGGAGCGGCTGTTCCGGTAACCCTGACGTGGGATTATGCGTTCACACCTTCTTCGGCAGTTACGTGTACGCTCAACGGGGCGTCCGTCACGAGCGGAGTTCCCATTACGGTCACGCGCACAGCAGACGGACTGTCCACGCTTCTTTGCCAGAACGGCGCGGGCGGCTCCAGCGAAATCGTCATGTTCTCGGAGTCCGCGGCTCCCGTCTTGCATTCCTTCGTGGCCTCTCCGTCCAGTGTCCTCCGTGGCACGACGGCGCCGGTGACCTTCTCATGGAGTTACGACGGAGTCCCGGCGCCCGCGCCGACGTGTACTATTGCGGGGGTGGGGGAAGTCAGCAACGGGCAGACAATTAATGTGACAATGTCCCTTTTCGAAACCAGGAAGGTGTACACCCTGACCTGCGCCAACAACATGGGTGCGGACACGAAATCAGTTGCGGTGTCCGCCGCGCTGCCCTTGTCCATCCCGGTAAGTCTGGGCGTGGCCGGCGCCAACGTATCGTCAGGCGGCATAGCTCTAAACGTGCCCGCGGGCGCGCTCGCCGCTCCGGCGAGCTTTGACATCGCCTTTGACGCCACCCTGCCCTCCAACCCCAACCAGATGGGTTTGGCCGTCACATGCACGCCGCCGGTGTGGTTCCAGAACCCCGTGACGCTGACCCTGCCCTACGATGAGACCCTTCTCGCAATGTTTGGTTCCGACACGGCCGAACTGCTGACGACGATTGGCATTGCAACGCTTGACGAGAACGACAATTGGCTGCCGTTGCACACCGAGATCGACACCGTCGGCAGGACGTTGACGGTGGAAGTCAACGCGCTCACCAGTTTCGCAGTCGTCGCCAACGCGCTAACCAATCACCTTGGCGCCGTAGCCAAATCCATATGGAGCGCCAAGGCGTCGCACCCGTTGCGCTATGAGACCAGCCGGCTGGCCAACGTCGCCGAAGTGGCGTTGGGCATGTCAAACGCCATTCCAAGCGCCGGCGGCAGGAACGGGTTCATGGTGTATGATCACGACAGCAAGCAGTCTCCGGCGGACGCCGACAAAAGAATCATTGCGACGAGCCCGGTTGACTACAGCCTCATTGAAGAAAAGCTCTGGGGCTCGGTGAGCGGCGATTTCGATAATGACGGCTTGGATGAAATCGCGGTGCTGGGCACCAAATGGGATCACAACACGTCGGACGGGTACGCCGTCTGGTATCTGGTCCTGACCGTCTTCGACGACAGCAAACACAACTTTGCCCAACTGGCAAAATGGTACGCCAAGGACAACAACCCCAATGGCAGCCCCGTTACGGCAAGCAGTTCATACGCCTACTACGATGCCGATCTTGATGTTGTGCGGCTGAAGGATTCCACCGGTGTGAGCCGCGAGTTCCTGTTGATCACAGGCTCGTTCGGAAGGATGAACACGGGTCACGTGCCGGTTTATCTGGAAAACAACAACGCCTGGATCATTGATCTGAAGGGCGGTGTCCTAAAGCAGCCCTGGAGCATGTGGCGGGCCATGAACACCGATAACATCACATATGAGGCGCGCGCCGCCAGCGGCGATGTGGACGGATCGGGAAGTGATGTTGTCTTCTGGGCTGCTCAAGGAAACAGTGGAAACACGTTTGTGGCGGCGTTTGATTTCAAATGGCAGGATGCCAACACCCTCTCCCGGAGCAGTTCGACAAAGTTTTCCCCCAATTACAAGCCGTGTGGCGCCGCCGGTCGCCCGAGTATCGCGTGTGGTGATTTCGACGGCGACTATAAGGATGAACTCGCTCTGCTAGGACATGACAACGCCGCCGGAACGTTCTGGGTGGAAATCTGGAAAACAGACAGCAACGGATGGACCAAACTGGATCGGAAGGACTCACCAAACGCCCACTGGGGCAACGGAACGCCGCGCATGATCGCGGCCGACGTGGACGGCGACCATCGCGACGAACTGCTCTTCAACGTTTTTGGCAATGCCTTCGGGAATCCCAGCCAGCGATCCGCTCTCTGGTGGTGGGATGTCAATGACAAACGCTTCGACCAAGTCATGTGGGAGTGGATGGATTACTGCTCCCTGGCCAGGGGGAACACGGATGGCGACAAGTTCGCCGAACTGCAAATCGTGTATCTGAACCCCAATAACAGCAACCAATACGTCTTCCGCCAGTACAATTACGATTCCGGGCCATGGAGCAAGGTTTACGAAAAGACCTTTGCCCGCAGTTCCGGAGGCGGTTACCCCCAGCCGTGGATCGCGGCGGGCGATTTTGACGGCGACAGCACGGTGGTTAAATACCTCAACGAATGGAAATACGACGAGAGCGATATCCTGCCGATATGCGCCATCGCGTACCCGCCATTCTGGGATCAGATTCCCGCGGTGCAGGACACAGGGAACACTTCGGCGAGCGTCCGGTTTGGCACGACGGCCAGCAGCGACAGTTCCAAGTCGCTGGGCATGACGGCCGGGGCCAGCGTGTCGGTGGAAGCCGGCGATCCGCTCGGGGTTGTCTCGGTGGAGGCCAGCGTGTCTTTCGAAAAGTCGTTCAGCCTGACAAAAACGTTATCGAAGTCAACGGCAAGCGCGGTCACTTTTACGGCCAACCAAACCGAGGACGCCGTTGTTTATCAGAGCCTCTACTGGGATCATTACCACTACAGGGTGCTGGCGAGCAGGGATGCGAGCCAGATTGGGAAGACGATCACCGTCGATGCTCCGCGCGGAGTGCCCACGTTGAGCATCAAGGCGGTCTCCTATTTCAACAGTCACAATGGAAGTTCTCCTGATCTTGGAACAGAGACGTTCAACAGTACAATTGGATGTCCCAGGAGCTATCCTGGCGCGGCGGAACCCGGAAGTTGGAGTTCTGATCTTTACGGCGTCGGCGTGGGCGGCTCTTTGACCGAGGAACTGAGCCAGAGCCACGGGACCTCCACCGTAACGGAGAACACGTGGTCGGTAACCATGGAAGCCGGGATGAGCGTGGGCG
>CAIXUF010001482.1 GCA_903922535.1 Candidatus Hydrogenedentota bacterium | reverse complement strand
GTCGGCTCCGGTCCGGATGGTGACCGTGGTGGTGGCGGTGCTGGTCATTCTCAAGCACCGCGCCAATGTCCAACGCATTTTGAAGGGCAGGGAGAGCCGGATTTAGCATGGAGTCCACGGAGGCAACCGGTATTTTCGACCGGCGTGACCGCTCCATAGCGGCGGCGGCGGCGCTGGCGGCGCTGGCGATGTACTGTTTCACGCTGGCCCCGACCATCACCGGCGAGGACAGCGGCACTTTCGTCACTGCCGCCAAAACACTTGGGGTGCCCCATCCGCCCGGCTATCCGCTCTACTGCATGCTTGCCCACGCGTTTACCTGGCTGCCCGCGGGCGGCGTGGCGTGGCGCGTCAATCTCATGTCGGCCGTGTTTGGCGCGGCCACGGTGTACCTGCTCGCACTGCTGGGCATCCTGTTCACGCGCAACCGGCTCGCGGCGGCGGCCGCCGGATTGCTGTTCGCCTTTTCCAGGGCATTTTGGTCACAGGCTGTCATTGCCGAAGTCTACACGCTGACGGCGTTCTTCGTCGCCCTCGGCCTGCTGCTGCTGTTCCAGTGGGAACGCACCCGAAAGGACCGGTTTCTTGTCCTGCTTGCCGTGGTGGCCGGCTTGGGCACCGCGGTGCACAACACGTATATGCTGCTTGCGCCGTGGATCGCGCTGTACGTGCTGTTGCACGACTGCGCCGCGGGGGGCCGCCTGCCCGGGTTGCGGCGATGGGTGTTCTATGCAGGGCTGTCCCTGCTGTCGGCGGCATGCTGCGTGGCCCTGTTCGTGTACGTGCCCCTGCGCGCCGCCGCCCATCCGGCGGTGAATTGGGGCGACCCCGAAGGGCTCGCGGGCATGTGGCGGCACATGCGCCGGGAGCAATTTGACTTCATGGTCACCCAGTATCCGCGCAGCCTTGACCGCTTTCTCGGCCAAATATGGGCCATGGGCGGTTTGTATCTGCACCAGCCGCTGCTCTGCGCCGACCTTGCCGGTTTCCTGATTCTGCTTCGCCGGAGGCCCGCCCAAGCGCTGTTCCTGGCGGCATGCGCCGTCTCCGTCGTCACCGGCTTTACCCTGTGGCAGAATCCTGAACTGACCCGCGACTGGCTGTGGGTCATGGCCGTGTTCCCCATCCCCGCCTATCTGATTGCGGCCCTGTTCGCCGGGCTGTTCTTCGATGTCCTATGGCGCTGGCGACCGGCCGTCGCCGCCATCGTGATGACGGTCTGCGTCGCCGTGCCATTGGGACTCAACTGGCACCAGAACGACAAGAGCCGCTATTACTGGGCCTATGACTACGGCCTAAACATTCTTAACTCCCTTGACAAGGACGCCATTTACGTGTCCGCCTCCGACCACGGCGGCTTTTCGGTCCTGTATTTGCAGAACGTCGAGGGGCTTCGTCCCGATGTCGCCAACGCGCGCACCTATGGGTATGTCCATCTTGCCGAGTTTGAGCATCTGCCCCCCGATCTGAAGGAGAAGGCCGGACTCGAACCCCCGCGCGGCCTTGAACCTGAACTCTTTGGCTGGCTCATCCCCAACACAGAGCGTCCCGTCTATTTTGAGGAGCCGCCCGTGTTCCCGCCGGAATCCGGCATCCGACTCATTCCCGCCGGCCTGCTTTGGCGGGCATTGCGGCCCAATGAGACGGAGCCGCCGGAAAGGGACTGGTGGGCGGGATACCGCTGGCCGGACTTCAATGACCGCCGCGGCGATTTCACGGCGGACACCATTCTTTGCGACATTCATCTGGCCATGGCGCAGGGCAACTACCACAAGCTCGGGCAGGAGGCGGTCGCCGCCTTGAAGGAACCCCTCCAGCGCGCCGCCCGCGCCGAAATCGCCTATGCGTTCACCGTCTACGGGCGCGACCCCGCCATGCTCAACAACGCCGGGGCGCTGTGCGCCAAGTACGGCGACTACGAAATCGCCCGCGACCTGTTCCGGGAGGCGTTGAAACGTCTGCCCGGATTGACTGCCGCCCAAAAAAACCTCGAACGTCTGGGGGAGACCATGGACACGCCAACGAACAAACGGCCTTTCTTTTACTACGTTCGCCGCTTTCCGATGCTGCTGCTCCTGGCCTATCTGGGCGTGGTGGCGGTGTTCTATTTCGCGCAGCGGCCCATGCTGTTTCAGACAGACCGGGAGATGGTGGCCAACCCGGCGGCCTACAACTGGGTGTTTGAAAATGTCGTGCTTGACGTCAACGGCGAGAAGACCCACGGCTGGTTCGTGCCGCACGACAACGCGCGCGGCGTGGTGCTCTTTTCGCACGGCAATGCGGGGAACATTTCCGGCCGGCTGGAGTCTGTCGGGCTGCTGCGTTCCATGGGTTTCTCAGTGCTCGTCTACGACTACGGCGGCTATGGCAACAGCACCGGC
>CAIXUF010001481.1 GCA_903922535.1 Candidatus Hydrogenedentota bacterium | reverse complement strand
GTAGCAACAGGACACCAGCAGCGTGGTCATGCTCGCGAAGCTGATGGTCGCCGTGACGGTGAGGTAGGCCCACACACTGCCTTTGAGCGGGTACCAAAGGCCGTAGAACAAGAAGAACACACCGAGGGCCGCAACAATGAAGCGGTTCCAAAGAATGCCCCGCTTTTCCGTCGGGCGGAAACGCCGGCGCAGCGGGGCCAGCAGATCATTGTAGATCACGCTCCCGTATGCCAGCAGGTAGGAAGAGTCCGTGGACATGTCCGCGGCAAGCATGGCCGCCACCAGGATCCCCATCAGTCCCACCGGCAGCACCGTGCTAAGGTACAGGGGCATGGCCGCACGGGTGTTTTCGCCCACAAGGCCCGCAGGAAGGGAGGCCAGAGCCGCAATGCCCCAAATGCCGGGGATGACAAAGCGGCAGACGAAGAAGAAACTGGTCTGGGTGAAAATCTTGCGGCCCGTTTCCGAGTCCTTTGCGGCCAGGACACGCTGGACCACCGGCTGGTGCGTGAGCACGCAGGCGGTCACCACGAGGCTGTTGAAGATGATGAAGGACCAGCCCATGTCCGCGTTCATCAGGGGGTTGAATCCGCCCGCACCGTAATGCGACTCCACGGTGCCCAGCAGCGTGCTCCACCCGACTTTGCAGATGATCAAGACGGTCACCAGGAGCAGTCCCGCGCTCATCACCACGAACTGGAGGAAGTCCGTGACCAGCACGGACAGCATGCCCCCCAGAATCGTGTACACGGCCACGGCAAGCAGCAGCACGGTCATCATGATTTCGAGGGTGTGGCCCTGGGGGGAGATGCCCACAACCGAGATGAGAAACTCGCCGCCCATCCGAAGGTAGATGCCCATGTTCAACAGGCCGGAGATGATGATGACCAAACCGCTCAGCCAGCGGATGCCCGATCCAAAACGTTTATCGAACATTTCGGGGAGTGTTATGACCCCGGAGCGCCGCATGGGCTCGATGCAGAATCCCGTCTTGCCGACCACCAGATAGGCCAGCGCGAACAGAATCCCCGGCGTGGCGCCGGCGAACCCCTTGTCGTATCCGTTCTGGGCCGTGTACATGCACGTGACGATGCCAAACTCGGTCGCGGCCAGCGATGCGATGCCCAGGTACAGGTTCATCTCTCGACCCGCCACCAGGAAGGTCTCGACGCGGCCGACGTACTTGCGGACCATGATGCCCGCCGTCATGGTCGCCAGCAGGTAGACGCCCACAATACTGCCGTCCACCCAGGAGAAGTTGCTCATCCGTCCACCTCCGCGGTTTGAACACCCGCCTGGCCCGCGCCGAATATCGGCGCAGTGCCTTCTCTCCTGACATAGGTCCTCGCGGACCCTTGATCCTTGTCAGGCATTATCACGCAGTTGCCTGACTTGCCGCATCTATTGTGTTCCCCGGCCCCCCGTTCTGTCTTGTTGGATTTGGCCGTGCTATTGTAGGAATCCGAGTGACGGTTTTGCGGCCGGAGCCTGTGCGGCGCGTAAGAAGCACTGATTCCGCCCGCCCCCATGTGCAATTCCCGCTTTTTGCTATAATGCATCCGAGATGGGGCCGCGGATGCAGTCCGTGCGGCCCCGTCAACCTGTGTGGTTGGGAACGCTGTGTCAACGTTGCGGCCTGTTCCGGGGCGAATATGAACGCCCTTGTGCGCGCCGCCCAAGCATGGGGATGAAAACAGCCTATGCCACCGGCAATCGTAGCGGCCGCGTCCGATTTCGAGCCCATGTACACCTCAACACTGGATGAGGTGGGGGTTTCGGCAAACAGGCCGGTGCGGGTGGGTTCCTGGATAGCCGGCACCGGAAAGCCCCGAAGCCTGCTGCCGGAACACCCCGAGCATCCGGGGTGGCATTATGGATGCCCGGTGTATGTGCCCGAGACCCAGGACCATCGGCCCCATTCGCACGCGCATTTCGAGATATCCATTGTCCGGCGGGGAAGGGCGCTGCACCGGACCTGCCACGGGACCGACGAACTCGGCCCGGGCACCGTGATTGTCCTCGCGCCGGGCATGACGCACGCCATTTACGGCATCGAGGGACTCCACCAAACCAACCTGTACTACCTCACGGAATGGCTTGCGGACGACCTCATGGCCCACTGGCGGGAGACGGGCCTGGTGCCCCTCTTCCTGGCCGCGGCGCTTTTCCGGCAGACCAAGGAAAGTCCCCTGGCGCAGTTCACCCTGTCCGACAGGGAATTGGCCGCCCTGGACCATGAACTGGCGGACATCGGCCGCGAATCCGTGGCGGACCTCCCCTCCCTCACCTTTTTGCGGTCCAGTCTTCTCAAGGCGCTCATTCTTCTGAGCCGGTCCCACACGCGCCAAAGCCCGGTCGAGGTCGGATTGGGTTTCCGCGAGGAGATCGTGACCGCCCTTGAGCGCATTGAGGAGGCCATCCTGCGGTGCCAGCCCTTCAACGTGGGACAGTTGGCGGAAACACTGGGAATGTGTTCAGACCACCTGAGCGCCATTTTCAGGAAAGCCACCGGCTGGAGTCCCATGACCTATTATCAGCGCAGACGCGTTCAGCACGCCTGCAATCAACTGCTCGACCTGAACTGTTCCATCACCGAAATCGCCCACTCCCTCGGCTTTTGCGATTCGGCCCATTTCACTCACATGTTCCGGAAACACCAGGGCATCACGCCCATCATGTACCGCCACCGCTACACGTCCACCCAGTGGCAGGGGCGTCCCTGAGCGTTTTACTCCGCCGACTCCGGCACCAGCGGCGACGGTGACTCGGCAACCTTCACCTCGTCCAGCGGCATGTTGTTGATCATCTGCCATCCGCTGACCACGCCCACTGCGATCATCGCAACGCCGGCGGTGTATTTTCCTATGCACAGATAGCCCATCCCGAACAGGCCGGCATACACGCAGACGGTTCCTGCAAGCCAGCCGGTCCAGGCGCGCGACATGGAGGCTGTCTGTATCTCGGGACATCGTTTTGCCAGGGGACCCCACCAGCCGCCGGGCCGGACGCGCCGGTAGAAGCGTTCGAGGTGCTCCATCGACACCGGCGGCGTCAGGTACATGACGGCAATCCAGAACAGCGTGCAGGTCCCAAGGATGAACACGATGCGGTAGGCATAGGTGTCCGACGCATAGAACCAGGTCACCTTTTCCATGGCTGCCGGGGAAACCAGGCCCAGGGCCGCGAGCGCCCCGCAAACCAGGTCGCCGTTGGCCACCACGAGCGAGCTGACCATCGCGCCAATTTCCGCCCAGGCGTTAACCCGCCACCAATACCAGCGCAGCAGCCCCACAAAGGCGCCTCCGGCACCGATGGTCAGGAGATATATCCACACCTTGGCAACGCTCTCGGACTGCCACGCCGCCAGCGCGCCGATCAGCATCAGCGCCACCATGACCAGCCGGGAAGCGTTCACATAGTGCCGCTCCGACGCCTTGCGCACCATGAACCGTTTGTAAATGTCGCTGACGAGGTAGGACGCGCCCCAGTTCAACTGGGTGCTCAGGGTGCTCATGAACGCGGCAAAGAGCGAGGCCACCATCAGTCCGCGCATCCCTGTCGGCAGCAGCGCCGCGATCATTTTCGGATAGGCCAGTTCATGGTCCTCACCAGTCTGAAGCGGGAAGTACACCAGCGACGCCAGCCCGACCACAATCCACGGCCAGGGCCGCAACATGTAATTGGCGATGTTAAACCACAGGAAAGCCTTTGTTGCATGCCGCTCGTCCTTGGCCGAGAAGAGCCGCTGTGCAAGAAAGCCGCTCCCCTGGCCGCTGCCCCACCACAGCAGCGACACCTGCACCACGAAAGTCACGAGGGCCAGGTGGGTGGCCGTCCCAAAGTCGGGCACGAAGTAGATCACCTTTGGGTCCACTCCGGGTAAGGCCAGAACTTTCTCCACCATGGCGCCCGGCCCGCCCATCTGATAAAGGGCCACGAACATGAGGACGATGGCGCCAAACATGGCGAGGATAAACTGGAAGAAATCGGTGACCACCACGCCCCAGTAACCGGACAGCACCGTGTAGGTCAGCGTCAGGACCACAAGGATGGCCACGGAGGACACCTTGTCCCAACCCATCATCACGTTGAGAATCTTGCTCATGGCCAGCGTCACCCAGCCCATGATTATGCAGTTGACCAGCAGGCCAAAGTACACGGCGCAAAAACCGCGCAGCGCCGCCGCCGATTTTCCGTCGTAGCGCAGTTCAACGAACTCGGCGTCGGTGATGAGGCCCGCGCGCCTCCAGAGACCGGCAAAGAAATAGACCGTGAGCATGCCGCCCATGAGGGCGCTCCACCAGAGCCAGTTCTCGTAAATCCCCCCCTTGCGCACCAGCCCGGACACCACCAGTGGCGTGTCGGCGGCGAAGGTGGTGGCGACCATCGAGGTGCCCACGAGCCACCAGGGCAGGCTGCCCTCGGCCGTGAAAAACTCGCTGAGGCTGCGGCTCGCCCGCTTGGTGAAGTAGAGGCCAATGACCAGCGAAAACACCAGTGAGGCAATGATAATCGACCAGTCCAGCAGGTCAAGCTGCATCGCTTTTTTCTCCCTTGCTCAATTCACCGGGACGGACGAGGGCACAACCGGACGGCTGCACTTCTCAGGTACTCCTGGGCAATACCGTTTCGTCGAGATGCAGGCCGCCCTGGTCCGACAGATACCGCAGCAATTCCTCCAGACTTCCATGCAGAATAAGGGTCTGGGACGACAGAACGCCGGCCGACACGAGACCGCCTGCAACGCGCATCGCGCCAACCGTCTCCAGTTCATAAAACCCGAGTTCACCCCCGTTAAAGATACTGTAGAGGTCGGCCGCGGAGAAGGGCCCGTCCGGCTGCTCGTTGTCGGCAATATTGAAGTACACGCCCTCCCGGGCTTCCGTCCTGCGCAGGATCAGCAGCGACCGCGAGACATCGAGCGCACCGATGAACTGGGGCCGGCTCTGCACCCTCACACCAATCTGATGCCGCGCCTCGCCGCCGAGCTGAAAGGTGAAGTGGCCGGGATGCCTTGCCAGCCGCTCTCCGGGATCGCCATAAAAATCGCAGTTCAACTCGTCCTTGCTGAGCGCCGTTTTGCCGAAAGCCACAATCCCTTCGGCCCCGGGGAACTGCTCCAGCGACCAGGGTGCCAGGAGCACGTCGTCGGCACTGTATTCACCGCGGGGTTCAAAGATGTCCTCCGTGTGGTAGCACATCCCCTCCAGCGCGTATCCCGCGGGAAGGTTCAGGCTGTCGGGCACCGTCACCACCCGGCGATAATCCAAATGGACGTGCACGCCTTTCCGATTGGTGAGCACGATTTGTTTCTGCATCCGGGCGCCATGTTCCCCATCGCGGGAAAGAACGGGTATGGCCTTGGCGATGCCTTCCTGAACCCGCCATGCGTCGCTGTCCGGAAGGTAGTTGAACGCAAAGGGTCCGCCTTCGGGAGCGGGCCAAAGGGAATTGCCCCCAAGGTTGTCGTACTCCGTTTCGGACGGGTGCTGCAGGGCCGCCCCGTCCAGGCGGTGAACCAGTTCACCGTCGAACTGGCAGAATATGCGCCCGCCAAGGGAGGGGGGCAGGAGTACGCTGCCCCGGCCGCAATTAAGCTCCATCATGTTCGCATCGTGCGCCCGCAAGAGTTCCAAGCTCACCGTGACCGTTCCTTTTTCATGACAGCCGGCATCACAGACCGAGCC
>CAIXUF010001480.1 GCA_903922535.1 Candidatus Hydrogenedentota bacterium | reverse complement strand
CCCCGACAGCCTTCAACGGCCTGTCAGCCCGTCCAGCACTTGGGCCAACGCCGCTATCAAACCCGTCGCAGGTGCCCTCTGACCGGCACTGCCGCGAAAATGGGCTATTTCGCAAATGCCTCGGAAGGCTCTGGCGTGGTCGAATCCCCGCGTCGACGTGGTGGCGAAGTGTCGTTTTTCACATTGGCATGGTCCATGAGTTCGACAAGGTTTTGGGCGGACAGCCCAACTCAGCCAGGTCTGACATGCGTGGGTCGGCGGTGTTGACCTCGTGGGCCTGCATGGTGCCGTCGCTAAGGTCGCACCGGATATCGGCGGTGGCGGTGGAAATGCGCCGGCGCAGGCCGGAGAGCAGGCTAGAGCCCGCGCGGAAGACGGAATTGGGGCCGGATGTGCGGCGCAAGTTGATGCAGATCGGCACTCTGCGGGCAAACTCATGACAGTATGAGCCCAAGGATATATAGAGCCGCCGTCATCATCACGAGCATGAGGCCGACAGAGACAATGGCCTTTATCCAATAGTGAATCATATATGATGGACTTTTGGCGGGCATGGCCATCTGTCGAATGGCCATTATAACGGGAGGTTGCGCTTTCTCCACCAGAGCAATATCGCATTTCGGGCACTTCTTTCCTTGCCCTCGATACCTCTCCCCCATTATAAATGCTCGCCCGCAGCCACAACAGAAAAGCGTGACCATGATGCCCTCCTGTTTCTCGTCTTGCGCGATGCAGCCAAAGGCCACGGCAAGACGGACTCGAACCTGGACAACAGATCAGATTGAATAAGATGGCGTATTCTGTTGGCTGTCGCCCTGCGGGGGCTTCGGACTACGCTGTGAGTATAAACCATGGCCTAAGGGGTTTCCAAAGGCGCTGGTCAGGTTACGGGCAGGGAACCCTGGCGCTGTCCCAGAGATGGTCACAGACTGCCATTTCCCCAGCCCGTTTATCGCTGTGTTGTGCCCATGGCGGGGGACTTCCTTTTGGTGCCAGACCCCTCGCCGCCTTCCGCGCCCCAGGTGCCAGATTGGTGCCAGCCTTTCGGTACTCTTTATCATGTTTTGCGCAATGCCGCGGGCCGGAAATGCGGAAAACCCCTGTAAACAAGGGGTGTTTAAAAAATGGTGCCGGGAGGGGGAATCGAACCCCCATGGTGTCACCACCGGCGGATTTTGAGTCCGCTGCGTCTGCCTATTTCGCCATCCCGGCCAATTACGCTTTAGTATAGCGGTTGAATGGGGTGCCGTTCAAAAAAGGATTTGACATAAACACTCGTCGGTTTGTGTGTGCGCGCCCCCCGCAACAGGGCCTTTACGCCATTTCGGGCAACCCGTTGCGGTCATAGTCCTCCAAGGCCGATGCCAGTACCTGGAGAGTCTTGAACAGGCATTCCCCGTCCAGAATTTCCCAACTGTCTCGGCGGCAATGATAATAGTGGGCAGGATGGGGATCCATGCCGACCATCGCGGCGGCGGGCAGTCCGGCCCGGCTAAGAGCGGCGGCATCGGTCGCGCCCACGCGGACCGAGCCAAACTTCCTTACGAGATCGCAACGCAGCATGGCGTTCTGCAGCAGCGTGCACACACCCGGATGATGCCGCACGGACCCGTTCAGGTCGCGGTCGTAGACCATAAGATGATCCAGGTCCCGGAAACTCTCCAAGGCCACAAATATGGTTTCCACGTCCGTCCATTCGTTCTTGTGGCGCTGCATATAGGCAGTGGCGCCGCACAATCCGGCCTCCTCCGACCCGGTGACAAGAAAGATAATCTCGGTGTTTTCGGGAACAATTCCGGCTTTTTGCATTTCGCGCGCCAGTCCCACCGAGACGAGCGCGGCGCTGAGATTGTCCACCGCGCCGGGTGCGACGACGCCGAAACGGGAGAACGTTGCGGAGACAAATACACCCGGCAGGGCGAGGAATTGGCTGAGGCCGATCCACCACCAGAACCCTTCCCTCGGGCTATGGGCACCGTGGAAGACGGCCGCGGCCAGGCTGCTCAGCAGAAGGTAGACGGCGGAAAGCGCCGCCAACTGTCCGATATGCATAAAGTACTTCGGGAAAAGCTGCTGATAACGCCATTCAAACGCTGCGTCGGCATGACCTCCGAGGATGATACGGCGTTTCACGCGCCCCGAGGGGGCCATCCGGGCGAAAACGTTGTGCGAGGTGTGACGCGGAAAGAAGAGGGTCAGCACATGCCGGTAACCAGCGATTTCATTGACAAACACGAAGGTGGACAGGGTCAGCAGGCCGGTTGACAACCATGGGCTGAACCAGAAACAGGCGATGGACAACAGACACAGCCAGCCAGTGATAACCGGGGCGGCCATGAAGGCCGTTTGCGACACGGGAAAGGGTTCCATGACGGCGTTCAGCCCCGCGCCGGTCAGTTCATCGCGGAGGAATTCCTGACAACGCCTCTCCCCCGCGCTCCCCGGCGGACGCGGACCGAACTCCTCGCAGATCTTGCGGATGCTGTCCACCATGTAGCGACTGCATTCGCGCAGGGACGTTTCGGTCAGCATGTCGTCTCTCCCGCGTTGGCTATCCTTCCAGCAACGACTCCTTCAGAAACAGGCCGTGTTTCAGCATGACCTCGGGCAAACCACCCGGACACACCCGCGTTGCCGCCTCAAAGCGGTGGCCCGCGGTCATGTGGAACGGCAAGGCGCAGCAGACGCGGATGCCCGCCGCGCGAATGGCAATCGTTCCCGACTCGCTGTCCTCGAAACCGACCGCTTTCCCAAAATCCTCCGGATAAAGCCCGATCTCGTGCATGGCCATAGAATACAGGTCGCGGTGCGGTTTGAGCCGTATCTCGCTCGAATCCGTGGCGGTAATGAACCCGTCGTAATAATGGTGCGGACTGGAAAAGCGTTCCAGTAGAAACGCGCTTTTCTCCTTGCCGACCGGCCATTGCCCGATTTCGGTGCGCAGGATGCGAAACACCTCGGTCAGCACCAGATCCGCCTCGTAATAGATCGACGAGGTAACCAACGCCACCCGGGCCGGATGCTTCGACAGATAGGCACCCAGACGCCTGATTCGCTCCCGGCAGGCAGGGATCGCATCCTCGTCAAGCATGCCGCTGGTGCGCAGCGGTTCTGCCAGAGCGTCGGCAAACAGGGCCGCTTCCTCTGCCCCCAGCCACCCCTTGAGCAGCGCCAGAAACACACCCACGCCGGGCATGGGGCCAATCAGCCGTTTTCCGCCCGGCCCCAGCACCTGCTCCGCCATCTCATCGCCGCGCCCCTCGGCCACCCAGCCCAGCACCTCGTGGTAGCGCTGGTAATAGATTTCGATACCAGCGCGGGTAAGGTTGGAAATGCCATCGATATTGAACGCGTTGCGGTGTGTCTCGGCGATCACTTCCGCCCCGACGCGGCTGTCCGGCGAATAGAAATCTTCAGCCTTCATGAGTGCTTGGAAGGCCGCGTCCTGCTCAAGGTCCGTCACGCCCAGCGCGGCAAGCGTGTTGCGCAGGTCGCGCTTGCGGCCCGGGTCCTTGCCGCGCGCCAGCGTCCATGCCGCGCCCAGCACAAATTGCACCCGCACGGCTTGTTGCTGGAAACGGTCGCCGTAGGCCCGCATGAGGTATTCCACGTGTTTGGTTGTGCTGTTGCCGATGATGTGCGGATAGTCACGCCCCTGGTCGAGTCCGGGCCAGGTGGGATCGTCGGCCCGTCCGCAGCAGCGGCGCACCATCGTGTCCAGTGCATTGATGCAGCACGGCTCCGTGGTCGTTGTCGTGCCGTCCATGTCCATCACCGCGGCCAGCAGCCCCTCCTCCAGCACAGGCGTGCCCTTCGAGAGTGGATAGACGTCGTAAGGTGGGTAGATGTAGGGCGGATTGGCGACAATGGCATATTCGTCTGACAACGCCCCCGCAAGTCGGGCGGCTGTCTTGGCATCGGCGAATTTGGGAATGGAAGACATCAAAACCTCCGTGGATTATTCAAGGCGCATCAGTCCGAAGCGCTCGGGCTGGTGGAAATTCAGGTTCTCCCCCACGTTCGACCATGCGGCCCAGTGGGGATGGGACGACTCATCGGCGCACTTGTAGCAGTTGGCATGCCACACCTGGCCATGCACGTCGCCCAGCGCGCCCAGATAGGCATCAAACACACCGAAAGGAATGCGGAATGACACCGTGTACGTGACGGGGTCGGGCTGCTCCTCCTGAATGGGCCCTCTCACCGATGTGGATATCTCGATCATCTTCAGGAATTTTTCCGCCACGAACTGGCTCTTCTTGAACTTTCCGTCCTCGCGGGTCCAGTCCTCGATGTATTGCGACAGGATGGTGCCGCCGCAGTTGATCTCGAAATTCATGTAGCCCTTGTCCGACTTGGGACGCACGAAAAACTCAACGCAGGAATCCTTGCAGACCATTGCGTTGTAGCCGGTCTGGCGGCAGACCACGAAACGGTCCTCGACCCGGTAGATCGCGGCCAGCGCTTTGCCGTCATGCAGCAGCCGCGCCTGCGCCTTTGGATGGTGGTCGCTGCTCTTGGGGTGAAACTGGTCAACGGCCAGGGGTTCCGCCTTGACCCAGGCGGGATCGTCCCAGCCGCTTTTCACGGCAGGCAACTGCGTTGTATAGTGGATCACACAGGAAGGCGTCATGGTCGGTGTCCTCCGGGCCGCATTGTCGGCGGCCCACTAGTATACCCGCCGTTGTCGCGCGTTTCATCCAAAGGAGCAAGAAAATGTTGCTGACCTCATTGTGTGCGGTGATGCTGTGTGGCGGCGGTGCCCTGCCCGCCTGGGTGTTTGACACAGAAGCCGACAAGAACGGCTGGCAGCCCAACATTCACATCGCCGACGTGCGGTTGGAGAACGGCGCGCTGTGCGGCAAAACCGTCAACTGGGACCCCATGTTCGTCTGCCAGGGTTTGGAGATTCCCGCGACGCCATGGCAGTACGTGCTGCTGCGCATCAAAGCGGACCGGCCGGGTCCCGGCCAACTCTTCTGGACCGGCCAGAGCGAGGGTCAGCATGGGGGATTTACCGAGCAGAAGGTGACCAACTTCACCGTCGCCGACAGTTCCGATTTTCAGGAGATCGCCATCGTTCCCGGATGGCACCGTGAGGGCACTATCCGAAAGCTGCGGCTTGACCTGTACGACGGCATCAACTTTGCCATCGACAGCATTGCCGTCCTGGACTGGGGTGCGGGTATGACCCCGGACGCCGCGAAAACAGCGTGGTCGGCCGATGAGATGGCGGGGTGGCCCGAAATCAAGGGTGACAAATCCCGGTTCAGCCCTCCACTCGCGGTGAATGTGGGGGAATTGGTTTGGGCTGCGGTGGAAGTGGAAAGTTCTGTGGCCGCCCATGGGGAATTTCTTTGGGTAACCGATTCCAGCCAGGGCATCCAGTCCGAGTCTTGCGAGATACGCCCAGGCAAGCGGGTTTACAACGTCGAATTGGGAGGTCATCCCTGCTGGAAAGGACTCGTGCATGCAGTGGGGCTGCGCATGTCCGAACCGGAGGTCAAGGTAGACTCGTTGAAACTGTCGGACCTGCCCGCAGGCGGAGCGGACCCGCAGATAAGCTACCTGGGCTTTGAAAACGGCATCAACCGTGCCGGACAAACCTGCTCGGTCATGGTGCAGATTACCAACCATGGGGGTGAGAAGGCCCCCTTGACCGATTACCGCCTCACGGCTGTGGATGACAGCGTGAAGGTCATGCAGGCGCCTGACCCGGCCGGATTGGCACCCCTTGCCTACGGTGACGTGAAGGACCTGCTGTGGCAGGTGCAGGCCGACGAACCCGGTGAGTACGCACTGCGCGTGGAGGGACCGGGGCTGGACTCTCCGATGGAGGCCCGTTTCCGCTTTCTTCCCCCCGTCTCCGTCGCCAAGGCGGACTATGTCCCCGTGCCGGTGCCGGTCAAACCGGCACTGGACGTGTGCATGTATTACTTTCCCGGCTGGGAGTCGGACACCAAATGGGACTGCATCCGCCGCACCGCGCCCATTCGCAAGCCGCTGCTCGGCTACTACGACGAGAGCAAGGTGGAATGTGTGGACTGGCAGATCAAGTGGGCCGCGGAGAACGGCGTTAACTGTTTCCTCGTGGACTGGTACTGGTGTGCCGGCAACCAGTATCTTACCCATTGGTTCGAGGCTTACCGCAAGGCCCGCTACCGTGACCAGCTCCAGGTGGCGATTATGTGGGCCAACCACAACGGCCCGGGAACCCACTCGCGCGAGGACTGGCGCAAGGTGACAAAAGAGTGGATTGACCGCTACTTCACGCTGCCCGCCTATTACCGCATCAACAACAAGCCCGCCCTCTTCCTCTGGAATCCCGAGGGCTTGCGGACTGACCTGGGCGGGGCAGAGGCGGTCAAGGCCGCGCTGGACGAATCACAGGAAATGGCGCGTGCCGCGGGATACGGGGGCATCGAGTTTGTGGCCATGAGCAACCATCATACGAAAGACCTTGCGGCGACCCTCGCGAAGGAAGGCTACACCGGCGCAACGAATTACCACGAATGGGGACAGGCCGAAAGCATGGCGACATCCAGGACGACGGTGAAATACGGCAACGCCGTCAAAACCGCGCCCGAGGCATGGCAGAAAAACGCGGACCTTTGCGCGCCGGGACTTCCCTATTACCCCGTGGTCGAGACGGGGTGGGATAACCGTCCCTGGGCAGGCAGCAAGGCCATGGTCATTGGCGGGCGCACTGCCCCCCTCTTCGAGGATCTCCTGCGTGCCGGGCGCGGCTATTGTGAGGCGCACAAGCTGCCCTTCGTCGTGCTGGCTCCCGCCAATGAATGGGGCGAGGGCAGCTACGTCGAACCGGCCAACGAATACGGTTTCGATATGTACGAGGCGATCCGCCGGGTCTTTGGAACCGGCGCCCCGTCAACCTGGCCGGTGAACTACTCCCCGCGCGACCTGGGGTTGGGCCCCTATGACTACCCCGCAGTCCCCTACAGCGGGGATTGGACCTTTGACACCGAAAAGGCGGGTTGGTCCGAGATGATGGAAACCAGCCGTGCCGAGTTAAAGGAGGGGTGTCTTTCCTTCCAGACTTTGGGGTCTGATCCCGCACTGGTGGTTTCCACGCCGGGT
>CAIXUF010001479.1 GCA_903922535.1 Candidatus Hydrogenedentota bacterium | reverse complement strand
TGAGCGGATAAAGCAGTCCCGCATAACCCCGTGTGCGCCGCTCGTACCATGCCTGGGCCTCGAAGGGTGAAGAGAACCGTTTGAGCCGCAACGGGCCCTTGGGCACTGCCCGAATCTGCACCGAAGCCCGCACGCCACGCCGAAACCGCCACAGCGGGCCGACACCACTGCGCGCGCGGTAGGGTCCGGCGAGCATCACCAGCGTGCATACTGCCGCCCAACACCCGGCAACGGACCACAGGATGTCAGGGCCAAGAAACTGCCGCACCCCTGTTCTTCCCAGAATGTCGTACAGGGACACCGAAAGGCCCACAACCACCATGAGGCCCAATCCGGCGGGCCAGTCGCGAAATGTACCCAGTGACCACGACAGGGCAAGGCTGGCCGCCAGCGCCTCAACACTGAGCACGATCATCCGCGCTTCTGCGTCCCAGTCGGGCGCGCCGAACAGCAGTGCGCGAAAACCGAGCAGTATAAGCAGTGTCAGCAGCAGAAACAGCAGGCGCGGCACCGCCACACACAACACCGTGCGCCGCGTCGCAACCGGCAACCGGTAAAGCCGCTGCGGGAAAGCCAGGCTCCTGCCGGCGCCGCTGGCGCAGAGCAGCAAGGGCAGGGCCAGACAGCACAGACGGCGCACGAAATCGGAAAAGCTTACCGCGTCCTGGAGCGCCACCTTGTTGTTTGCCACGTTGATGTACATGCTTAGGGTGCCCGCCGTGGCCATGAATATGGCGCCGGCGAGGAACGGGAGAAACAGCCGCCATTGTTCCCAGAGCAGCGCCGCCGTGGGACCGTTCAAGGGCCGCAACCGCGGCCGGTTTGGCTTGTTTGGCATCGTTTTGGCCTCCCTTACTTGACGTTTCCGCCGTTCTCCGCGGCCACGGGCCGATCGCGGAGAACGCGGGCCAGGAAGATTTCCTCCAAGGACGGCACGGCATCCTCGACGACCCGTCCGCCCAGCGCCGTCGCGACGGATTGTGCCGAGTTCCCGCCGCCGTCGCACAGCAGTGTCCATTCGCGGCCTGATCCCTTGGCGGAGATGATGCCCCTGCCCTCGGGACGTCTCGCGGGTGCCTCCTCGAAATGCACGACCACCCGCCGGTGCGCCGCCTTAATGTCGTCCAGCGGGCCGCAAAGCACCACCTTACCGTGGTGAATCATCGCCACGATGTCCGACACGCGCTCCACTTCGTCGAGCAGGTGCGACGAGAACAGCACGGTGCGTCCCTCGGCCACCACGTCCCGCAGGATTGCCTCCAGGATGTCCTGCCGCACGGCCGGATCGAGTCCAGAGGAGGGTTCATCGAGCACCAGCAGTTCGGGGCGGAAGGCCAATGCGCAGAGCAGCGCCGCCTTGGCCCGTTCACCCCGGCTCAGCGAGCGCACTTTTGCCCGCCAGTCGAGCATGAACAGTTCGCGCAGTTCCTCGGCGTACTGCTCGTCCCAGCCGGGATAAAACGCCTGGGTGTACCGGATCAGTTCGTCCACGCGCATCCAGTCGGGCAGGTCTCGGTCCTCCGACAGACATCCGATGCGGGATAGCACCCCCACCGGGTCCGCCACCGGGTCGAGGCCGAACACGCGGGCACTGCCCGCGTCGGGGCGCAGCAGTCCGAGCAGGTGCCGGATCAGCGTCGTTTTGCCCGCGCCGTTCTCGCCCACCAGCCCGAAGACCCGGCCCCGGGGCACCTCCAGCGTCACGCCGTCCAGCGCAACCTTCTTTCCGTAGCGGTGCGCGAGTCCGCGCACCTGCACCACCGGGGCGTTTCCTTCATTCGTTTCAGGATTCTGCATGACCGTTCTCCCTTTCAGTGCGAAGCGCGGCGTCCCGCTCGCGAAGTACTTCCATGGTTTCCTCCAGCGCAAAACCCAGATGATCCGCCTCCACCAGCAGCGCGTCGGCCTTGGCGGCCAGCAGGCGGAGGCGTTCCCGTTCGGCAAGGGGCGACCCGCCCTCCGCCACATAGGTGCCCGCGCCCTGGCGCATGTACACCACGCCCGCCGACTCCAATTCGCGGTAGGCCCGGGCGACCGTGTTGGGGTTGACCAGGATCTGGGCCGCCAGTGTGCGCACCGGCGGCAGTTCCTCATGCGGCCGCAGCCGCCCTGCGGCCACCAGGTGTTTTACCTGGCCGACGATCTGCGCATAGATCGGCGTGCCGTCTTTCGGTGAGATG
>CAIXUF010001478.1 GCA_903922535.1 Candidatus Hydrogenedentota bacterium | reverse complement strand
GGGCCGGCGGGCAACCGCCTTCGTAGGACTCCGGTGCGTCAAGAGGGACTGCCCGCCGCTACCTTGCGACCGCGACGGCGCGCGACCCTCCAGGACGCGGCGGCAGAGCGCCGCGACTACAGGGAGACCGGCGCCGTCCTACCACCGCGGAATGAACTGGGGGTGGCGTTGCGGGCAGTTTGGTGGTATCACGATGTCATGACCTCTTTGGTGTATCCGGAACATAATGAAGGGGCAGGCTCGTTGGACATTGACCGGCAAGTCCGGTTGGCGGCGTTTCGTTATCTGGATGAACAGCGGCGGTTGCGCGGCGATGTGTTGCCGCAGTCGGTCCTGTTGGATGGGTTTGTCTTCCGGGATAAACGAGTGCCGTTGATGAGTCCGCAGGGCATCTTCAAACCGGCGATCCTTCCTTTATATCCCCTCTCCTTCCGGACCGCACCGCCGAGTCTGCGGCACGAGGCTCCCTACGCGGACGAACTCGGCGATAACGGGTTGATCCAGTACCGGTACCGCGGGACTGACGCGCAACACCGGGACAATGTCGGTTTGCGGTGTGCCATGCGCGATGCAGCGCCGTTGATCTACCTCTACGGCATCGTGCCGGGGCAGTATTTCCCGGTCTGGCCGGCCTTCATTGTCGGGGATGATCCACGAAGTCTTACCTTCACGGTGGCGGTGGATGAGCGCGCCGCCATCAAAGACCGGGTCTGGGTTGTGGGCGAAGCGGCGTCTGAAGCCAAACGACGGTACATTACCGTCGAAACACAGCAGCGGTTACACCAGCGGAGTTTTCGCGAACGCGTCCTCAGCGCTTATCTGGAACGATGCGCCATCTGCAATCTGCGGCACCCGGAACTGCTCGAAGCGGCCCACATCCTGCCGGACGGGCATCCGGACGGGAAGCCGGTGATCCCGAATGGTCTGTCACTGTGCAAATTGCACCATGCGGCGTTTGACGAGAACATCGTCGGCATTCGGCCCGACTACACGCTTGAAGTCCGTCCCGACGTGATGGCGGAAGAGGATGGGCCCATGCTCCGGTACGGTCTTCAGGCGGTTCACGGTGAGGTGCTGCACGTGCCAAGACCGGCGGGGTTCAAACCGAATCGCGACTTTCTGGACTTTCGGTATGATTTGTTCCGGAAGGCGGTTTAGGCGCGCCAGCAACAGTTCGCTGCTTTCGATCACTTCCCATGTCTCATTTCGCTTCTTTCGGCGTGTTCATGGTACTGACGTCCGTCTTCCCCTCGGACCCGTGCTCCGCAATAACCCGGTCTGCATCGCGGGTGTACCTGTCGGCCAGATCGCGCATCGAACTTGCCAGGCGGTGATACCGACGGTCCTCGGACTCCTCCGCCTGTTTGTGATATTTCGCAGCGTATTCCTTTTCTGGTGCACCTGTCGGGTCTACCCAGAAAACACCACGCTCGTTCACTAGGCCAGTGCAGAACCCTCGTCGCAGTTCCTCTGCATCCCTGCCATTCAAAACTTCAGCCACCTCTTCGTTCATCCAGAACCCGTTTGCGTCCGGCGGTGTATGAATCAACACTTCACCGATCACAAGAAGGGCAACTTCGATGTGCCCGGTTCGCTCGCATTCCGCCCTAACGCCCTCAACCCATGCCTTGAACACTCCCGGAGAAAACTGGCCGTCGGGCAGAGTCCCGGGCGGTGTCTTCCAAGCATGCACGAGTTGGTATGCATTAACTGAGGATCACCAAGTCGTCTTTGGAGATTCGGATTTCGATCGGCTCGCGCACCTCGTAACTGCGATGGCAGATGGCATTAGCCACGGCTTCCTCGATGGCCGTGTAGGGGAAGTTCTCGATACGGGTAGCCTCCGCGCGGCCCGGATGCTTGATGACCGTCTCGCTGATGTAGTTGCGGTGGACGTAGTCCAACGCCTCACGGGTCATACGGCCCAGTGGGCCGCGGAAAACCTTTTCGGTGAACTTATCGCCGCCCGCGCCTTCCGGGAACCAGACCACGTCGATCTGCGTGGCCGGGAAGAAGCGGTATGGCTCGGGGTTGAAGAAAAGTAAGCCGACGTTCTTAGGAAAGAGCGCCTCTTTCGGACCGTCTACAATATTCATCTGCCGGCCCAGATCGGCCATGGGCAGTTTCCTGGCGAGGCCGGCCAGCGGACTGCCGACCTCCTTCAGGAAGTCGACGATTAGTTCACGCGACAAATCGTCCAGACTGGCGCGCTGGTTGATGCGGTCGTCAAAGGGGATGGTTGCCGCGAGCGAGAGGAGTTCCGCCTCGTCCGGGCCCTTGGCGCGGACGGTGCTCGCCCCCTTGCGGATGAAGTAGGCCCAGTCCTTGCACTCCTTACCAAGGCCCAACTTGACCTTGTAGGGACGAGTCGCCCCGCCCGGCGCCCAGAGAACCAGAACCTGCCGACCGGCAACGGTTTGGGACACCGGTGCGGGTTGCTGTTTGTGACACGCAAGGCCAATGATCACGGGGCGCGGCGGGTGTGGTTTTATAGGGCGAATTTGGCGAATGCTAAGTGCTCGCGGACAAGGAAACGCATCACCTGAAAATAATGGC
>CAIXUF010001477.1 GCA_903922535.1 Candidatus Hydrogenedentota bacterium | reverse complement strand
GCGGGGGCAGGCGAGACGCCTCCGGTACGGAAGAGGCCGTTTGCCGGACTCAGAGGGACAGCATTGGCGAAAAGTTGTGTGCGGTTGCCGGAGAGTACAGAGACACCACACCTTCCGCTCCAGCGGGACCGGCCTGATACCGGGGCTGACGCGACAGGACCGACCGGAGTGGACGGGGGGCGGGTGTGAGAGGGGATCAGGACGGAAGTTCGGATTCCTCGTACCACACGGTCACAACGATAATCGGCTCGCTTCCGCGACCGTCGTGGTGAATGTCGGATCCGAAGGATTGGCCGATATAGACGGGTTTGATATGCGACCGTTTGAGCCAGTCATTGATTTGTATGTCCATCTGCTGCAAACCGCCTATGCTGACCTTGCCGATGAAACTTTGCACCTTCGTCATAACCTACCCCTCTAACCGTTGATCACGCATGCACCATGCCAGCCGCCGGGGAGTCCGGCAAGCCGCGCTTTGCCCGGGAAGTTCTCCGCTATTTGAAATCATTTGACCACGGCGAATCAACCAAGTCACGCCTGAGCTTGTGCGGTTCAATTTGCCCTGTCGTGCGGGGTGTCTTTCTAACGCCCGTCGACGGGGTTCAGAGCAGATTCGAGCGCCAGGCGCATCGCCCCGACCGGGGCGTCCATCCCGGTCCATGCTTCGAACTGGATGACCGCCTGGTGGAGCAGCATGTTGGCACCGGGAATGATTTGGCAGCCTGCGGCTTCGGCGTCTTTCAGGAGCGGTGTCAGCCGCGGCCGATATACCATGTCAAAAACGACGTGTTGCGGACGGAGAAGTTCGGAGGGTACGGGACTGCGGCCCTCGTCATGGCCGTGCATGCCGACGGGGGTGCCCTGGACGATGATGTCGTGGGAGGCGAGGCCGCCGGGGAGGTCCTCGTCAAGGCTCCCCATGCCAATGGGCACGGTGGTGTCGCGGCGCAAGTAATCGGCCAGTGCCCGGACTTTGTCGGGCGAGCGGCCGAGCAGGGTGATGCGCGCGGGAGCGGACTGGAGCGCCATGGCATAGGCCACGGCGCGAACCGCACCGCCTGCCCCGAGTAAGAGTATGCGCCGCCCGTGCAGTTGGACACCGGCGGCCGCAAAGGCGCGGAGGGTTCCCATTCCGTCGGTGACAGAGCCGATCAGTCGGCCGGCGTGGTTTGTGACGGTGTTTACACAGCCGACGACGCGGGCCATGGAGTCGATTTCGTCGAGATGGGGCATGACGGCCATCTTGTGGGGAATGGTGACGCTCAGGCCTCGGAAGCCGGGCATGGCGCGCATGCCCTGAAGGCAGGCGGCGACATCCGTGACGTCGAAGGCCAGGTAGACGCAGTTGATGCCGGCGGCCTGGAAGGCCGCGTTGTGCATGGCCGGAGACAGCGAATGGGCGACGGGGTGCCCGATGACCGCGCACAGGCGGGTGGCCGCGTTGATGGTCATAAAATCATCCCGGGGGCCAGCCGAGGTCGCGGCCGCCAAGCAGATGCAGATGCAGGTGGAAGACGAGCTGGCCGCCGCCGGCGCCGCAGTTCAGCACGCAGCGAAAGCCCTTTTCGGCAAGGCCCATCTTCTCCGCGACGCGGTTGGCCGTGAGCAGGAGTCCGCCAAGCAGCGCGGCGTCCTCCGGGGTGGCGTCTGTGAGCATGGGGATGGGCTTCTTGGGCACGATCAGCACGTGCACCGGCGCGGCGGCGTTGATGTCTTTGAAGGCGAAGTAGTCGTCGTCTTCGTAGACCTTGTCGCAGGGGATTTCGCCCCGGATGATCTTGCCAAAGATGGTGTCTTCAGGCATGGAGAATCTCCTGTAGTCTTTGAACCGGAAGAGGCTGGAAGCCTCTTCTACGCCAAGCCATAAAGTCGGGCTAAAGGGTAGCAGTCTTGTTGAGGCGGTTCAACCCATGGTTTGCCGGGGCGGGGTCAGGCGCGTGCCGAGTC
>CAIXUF010001476.1 GCA_903922535.1 Candidatus Hydrogenedentota bacterium | reverse complement strand
GTCGCCGTCACGGTCACCGGGTATGTTCCGACCGCGAGCAAGGCACCCACCTCCGGCGACTGCGTCACAACAGGATTGGGGTCACACGCATCCATCACGAACTGCAGAAAGCTGGGCACCGTGCCAAGGCAGGAAACGGCGTCGGCGCTGACGGACCGGGTGTAGATGCAGGCGAGCGCCGGCGCCGTCATGTCAAGCACGGTCAGCTCGCCGTGCTGTGGGCCTCATTGCCGCTGGCGTCGACCGCCGTCACGGTGGCGTCGAACACACCATTGGCGGCGAGGCTTCCCGCCACCGGGGACTGGGTCAGCGTCACACTGCCGTCACAGGCATCCACCGCCACAACGCCCTCCGTGAAGTCAGGCACGAGGGCCACGCATGAGGGGTCCGCGACAATCGTCTTCGCCACCGGCCCGACGGCAATCTCAGGCGGGGTGGTGTCCGCGTACATGAACCACCGGGAAAGGACGCCGGTCTGGCTGTCGGGATTGGTGACCACAACGTCCACCAGGCCCGGGCCGTGCGGCGGCGTCTGGCAGTGGATGCGGGGTTTGCCCTCGCCCATGTCTTCCAGCCACACTTCGGTCGCGGGCAGCCCATCGAAGGCAACGGCGATTGTGCCGGACGGGGCAAATCCGGTCCCTTCAATCTGAACCCATTCCCCGCCACAGGCCGAACCCTGATTGGGATCCATGAAGACGGGAACCGGCGCGGGCTCTTGATACGTAAACCCATTTGCAAGGGTGGCGCTCTGCCCGTCGGGATTGATGACGGTCACATCCACCATGCCGGGGGCGTTGGCAGGCGTGTAGCACGTCAAGCTGCCGCCATCCAACACGGAAACGCCTGTGGCTTCCATGCCGCCAAAGGTCACGCGGGTCATTCCGGCGGGGATGAATCCCGACCCGCCGATGGTCACCAAATCATCGCCCATGGCCGTGCCCCTGCCGGGGGCGACGGACACCGGCAGCGGCGGGGGCGGGATCAAATACGCATACCCGTCCGTAACGGCGCCGGACTGCCCGTCGGGATTGATGACGACGACGTCCACCACCCCCGCCTCATGCGCCGGGGTCAGACAGTGAAGGCGGCAGAGGGGCGGATCCACAAAGTCCACCGACACTTCTCCGGCGTCCACCCCGTCGAAGGTGACGCGTGTCGTCCCCATGGACGTGAACCCCGCGCCTTCAATAACGACCGGCTCCGAACCAAGCGCGAGTCCCGCGTTCGGGGATATCGAGGAGGGCGCGGGCGGCGGCGGTGTCAGGTACTCAAAGCCGTTGACAAGGGTGCCCGTCAAGTCGCCGGGGCCCGTTACCGCAACGTCAACGAGGCCCCGGGAATGCGGAGGCGTCTTGCAGTAGATGTGGTAATCGTAACCGTCATATTCCACCAGGATGTCCGTGGCCTCCACACCGCCGAAGGTGACCCGTGTTGTCCCCTCGGGCACGAATCCTGATCCGTAAATGTACACGGGATCACCGCCGAAGGTGAATCCCTGGCCTGGAGAAACAGAGTTTGGTCCGGGCGTGGGCGGTTCAATGTACGTGAATGCAACCGGCTCGCTCGTCGTATTGTCGGCGTTTATAACGACAAGGTCCACGGTGCCCGCGGCATGCGGGGGCGCGGTGAAGCTGATGTAATAGACGCCCCCGTATCCTTCCAGCACCTGGACGTCCGTGGCGTCAACACCGCCGATGACCACGCGCGTTCTTCCCCACGGGGAAAAGCCGGTTCCCTGAATGGTCACCCTGCGGCCGCCAAATATGAGCACAGGGGGCTGCCAGTCGCGATGCAGAATCGGCACATTGCTTGAGAAGTTCGCCGTCACCGTCTTGTTGCCGTCCATGATGATCTGGGTGCCGGGGGAGGAGCCGGAAACGTCACCGGTCCATCCGGCAAATGCCCAGCCAAAGAGAGGGGGAATGGCAAGCAATGGAACACTCGCTCCGCGGATAAACGAATATGTCCCTTCCGACGGTGTCGTGGTGCCGCAGCCGGCCGGAGAAACGTGCAGCGTGAGCGTGACAATGTCTTCGGGCGCAACAGCCCCCTCATAGGCGCCCATGTCGATGCCCTCACCCTGGGGACGGGTCACCCCGCGAATATCGGTGGCGGGCACGCCGGCCACGTTTGCGCCCGCGTCAATGCACGGAGAACCCTCCCGGAGTTGCACACTGCCTCCGGTGAGATCCACGAACTGCGGGTCCATATCGATGTTGTCGGTTCCCGGGTACCCCCCCTGGACGCACGAATAGTCCACCCCCGCCTTCTTCGGCTCGTAATAGGGATACTCGTTGTATATCTCCGAATTGCACGTGTCCGAAAGGCAGTGCGCCGTGTTGCCCCAAAGAATGCAGTTTGCCAACACCGGCAAAGAGTTCAGGTTGTACAGAGCGCCGCCGCGGGAATCGACGGACTTTCCCGCAAGGGTGCCGTGTATCAACGTCGCCGGGGCGGCGAAGTTGTACATCCCGCCGCCGAAGTTGTGGGTCACATTGCCGGCAAACACGCAGTTCGTCAGGGTTGGCGTCGCCCAATTGTTGAACATCCCGCCGCCTTCATACTCGGCGTAATTGCCTTTGAAGGTGCAGTTTTTCAGCGTCAGGTTGGACTCGAGATTGTACATCCCCCCGCCAAGGCTCATGCCGTACCAAAGGCCGGCCGAATTGCCTATGAAATCGCAATTCGTCAATGTGGGCGAAGAAGACCTATTGTACATCCCGGCACCTTCTCCGCAGCCGTTGCCCTCACGGGTATAGTTGCGCGTGAAGGTGCAGTCTGTCAACGTCGGGCTGGAATCGGCATTGTACATTCCGCCGCCGCTGCTGCCG
>CAIXUF010001475.1 GCA_903922535.1 Candidatus Hydrogenedentota bacterium | reverse complement strand
TCCTTGCGTTCGGCAATCCATGCCACCGATTCCACGTGGAGCGGATGCACCGCGAATAATGCCGCGACCGCCGCGCTCGGCCAGAGCGCCCCCGTCAGGAGTCTCAGCGCCAAAAACAGCAGCACCGAGGCCGCTGCGTGAAAAACGAGATTGGTAAGATGGTGGCCCCAGGGGTGCAGCCCGTAAAGACTGCAGTCGAGCATGTGGCTCATCCAGGTGAGCGGGTGCATGTACATGGCTCGGTCTGTAGTGAATGCCCAGCCCACATTGGCCCAGCTCAGGCCCGACTGCACTTGGGAATTGCCCATGACATAGAGATCGTCGTCGTAATTCACAAACTCGTGCGAAAGCGTCTGGAGGTAAATGACGATGCACGCGAGGACGAGGCCGACACAAACGACCGCAGCCGTGCGTTTTTGCGAAGGCGGCCCGGGAGCCGCGGGACGAACCGCGCCATCCTTGACGGTCGGTTTCACCTTCTTCCTGTTTGATTTTGTGGGTGCCATGGCACCATCAGTCTAATGAATCATCAGGTTGCCGCACAAATGCAATGCGCTTGAGTGCTATGCGCGCTTCTTAACTCTTGACGACGGCACCGGTTTCCAGGGGAAAAGGAAGGGAGGTCATAACCACGGAAAAACCAAGGGACGGCAACCGGAAAGGGACATATTCATTTGTTGACCATAGGGGCCCGCTCCAATTCCGCGGCCTTCCTAAGATAACCGTTGGCCTCTTCCTGGCGGCCCAATTTGGCCAGTGCGTCACCCAGATTGTTCAAGGCGGGAATGTTCCGCGGGTCCGCGTCGAGCGCTTTGCGGAAATGACGCTGGGCTTCTTCGTACTGGCCCTGCTCCATGAAACACCCGCCAAGGTTGTTCAGCGCGGAAACGCACTTTGGATCCAGTTCCAACGCCTTCACCAGATAAGTCCTGGCCTCATCAAGGTGTCCTTGGTCAAGGGCGAGCTTCCCCAGGTTCTTGAGCGCCTCAATATTCCCCGCGTTCAGTTCCAACGCCTTCGTCAGATATGCCTTGGCCGTGTCATGGTGCCTCAGCTTCAGGGCGATCAAAACCAGGTTGTTGAGGGCGTCGTCACAATCTGGCTGCAGATCCAGCGCCTTCGTCACATAAGGCTCGGCCTCGTCATAGTGGTTTCGGTTAATGGCGAGCGCGCCCAAGTTGTTAAGAGTCTTGACATTCTCCGGTTCCAAATCCAACGCCTTCGTCAGATAAGTCTTGGCCTCATCATAGCGCCGCTGGACAAGGGCGACCTTTCCCCGGCTGCCAAAAGCGACGCCACTCTCCTGCCCAACGGTTATGGCGTGGCTGAAAAGGGTCTCGGTGTCACGCCAGTGGCCGGCCTGGAAATGCGCGCAGACCGTCAGTGCGATGAGGGCGGCTGCGGAGGCTATGACAACGGCGCGCCCAGGCACATGCCATGACCTGGCCAGGTCGCCCGCGCCCCACGCGACCATGACAAACACGCCGATCAATGGAATGTAGGTGTAACGGTCGGCGTGGGAGAAGTTGCCCGCCTGCACCAGTTCGATGACGGGCACCAGCGTTCCCAGATACCAGCACCACCCAACGATCAAGTATGGATGCCGACGGATGTGGCGCAGACAGAACAGGGTAACCGCCGCCAGTATCAAGACCGCGCCGGCCACCTGCCACAGCGGGCGCGAGATCGGATGCGGGTAAAACGCGGCCAGTCCCGAGGGCCAAACGGTCTTTGCCAAATAGAGCACGTACACGACCATGGCATTCGCGCACCGCGCCGCAAACGGAACTTTACCGCCAAAAGAAAGATTGTTGCCGCGGGCCTGCATCACAAACGTGCTCGCGCACGAAAGTGCCGCTATCAAAAACAGGGGAATCTTCTCCGCGGCAAGGCGGCCCGCCTTTTGGGCCATGACGCCGAAGGAGTCGGCGCGGTTCACCCGGTCGAGGGGCCAGTAGTCCAGCAGCAGCAGCACGAAGGGCAGCGTCACCACCATCGGTTTCGACATGAGCCCCAGAACAAACGCCGCCGCCACGGCGGCATACCGCAGCGCGCCGCCACGGCGAACGTACAGACCGTGGGCACCCAGCGCCAGCATCCAG
>CAIXUF010001474.1 GCA_903922535.1 Candidatus Hydrogenedentota bacterium | reverse complement strand
TCGTTGAGCGCCACGCGCATCGCGCCCCACGCCCACATGGCCAGGCTCGCGCCGTCACAATCGGGATAATACGGATAGATTCCGCCGCTGCGGTCGTCCTTGTCGCTGTCCACATCATGATAGGCAAATCCGGCGAACGCATAGCCACGTTCGATTACCTGCCGTGCCGTTGCCTCGCCGTGCGGCTCATACACCGGATTTACGGCGACGATAACCGGGAACTTGGGCCCACCCGTGGTTGGGATAATCACGCCAGCGCGCATGGCAAAGCCGTCCTTGCCGTTCATACGCAGCACGAACTCATGCACTTTTGCCTTGCCTTCAAACGCGTCCCGGATGGTTTCCTCCTCCACGGCAACCGATGCGGGCGTGGGGGGGGGATGGCCGTATTCGTAGTGAAGGAGCATTCCGGTGATTTCTGCGCGCCGTTGTTTCCATTCTTCGGGGGTCGAAACGCAACGGCCGTTGTTCATTACGAACGGATTGGGCAATTCCTTCAGCACGGGCAACTGATCCGGCTCACGAGAGCCGGTTTCGGGCAGTTTTCCCGCTGCACAACCTGCCAACAGCACGGCGACAATCCAGAACCTCTTCATTTCGTCTCTCCCGGGGTTGCTTCCTGCAAACTGAAAATGCGCGACTCCGACGCCTTGAAGTCGGTGGTGAAGACTTCTCCATTCTCGCACAACACCTCACCTGTACAGGCATCGCATACTTTTGCCTTGAAAGGCAGTTTCACTGTGCGCGGACCTGCCTGGGGACCCGGCACCAGCGTCAGCCAGGACCGGTTGGCGTAGACTGCGTCAAGCGGGCTGTCATTGTAAAGATGCACTCCGGCGCGCGTCGCGATCGCCCGCAGAAACACCCGCGACAGCGGCGCGACCGCGGCATAGACCGACGTCCAACCGCCCTCATCCCTCATGGCCGCGACGGCCTTGCCCGTGTCAGCCCGCGTGGCGAGGACCGCGGCGCCTGTGTCGTCGACCACGAACTGGTCCCCGTTGAGCAGTGGCAGTTCTGGAACTTCCGCTTTCGCACCGCCAAGGGCCTTGATGTCGAATTTCGCGTTGGTCGCGGCCGCAGGGCGTTCGGCGGCAATGACATGCATTCCAGTAACTTCCGAAATGCCCGCCGTGTCCGCCGTGGCATGGTCGCCCCGGAAACAGCCCGGCGCATAGAGCCACACGATTGTGCGTCCGTCGTTCTCAACGTTGTCGGCGATGGTTTTTCGCTGCTGGTCGTCCAGCCGGAACGCGTTCAGGAAGATCACCATTCTGTAGCGGGCCATGGGCAGGTCGGCGAGATCGGACAAGAGCACGCTGTCGAAGGGGGCAACGAAGGGGAGTTCCGCAAGTTGCTCGATGAGGAACTTGCGCAGCATGGGATTGCGAAAGCCCATGAAATGCATGGCGTCCTCATCGACCACCACGAGTATCTCCGCGCTCGAACCGCGGTCGCGACCCAGTGCGGCATTGCGCACTTCGCGGCTCTTGCGCAGGCCTTCAAGTATGGCCGGGTCCTCGTAATAGCCGCCGTGCAGGTCGAAATAGACCATGTTCACGCCGTTCTCCAGCGCGTTGCCCAGTTCGCGGCGCATCATGTAGACGAACTTCTCCGGCGTGTCGGTCACGGCCATCTGCAAGAGCCACGGCGCAAACTGTTTCTGGTCCTTCTCGTAGAATTTGAAGCTGGCCGCGTCGAAATCGTTCCAGAGCATTTTGCCGTGGCGGTTCACGGAGAGCACCGGCATGCGGAACAGGCTCTGCCCACCGTCCAATTTGCGCTCGTGGTAGCTGCTCGGCGACATGACGAAGTCCAAATCCGGACAGTGCAACAGCCGTTGCAGCGATAGGTGTCCCGCATCCTCGGCCAGTTCGGCGAATTCAAAGGTGTATGCGTAGAAGGCGCCGACCGTTTTCGTGCGCTGCGTCTTGTCCTTGACCACCTTGGCGAACCAGGCAATGGTGTCCACCATCACGTCCGACCAGAAGCGGTGAAAGTCGATAACAGACATCTCGTGGACAGGGTCGCGGAAGGTCGCGTTGCGATCGCCATAGCGCGCGGCCTTGTCGGGAATGAGCGCGCCGTCAATGGTCACCGCCGAATCGCCCCATGCCGCGCGCAGCGCATCGTCGGTCTTGTATTTGTCCAGCAGCCATGCGCGGTAGGCTGCCGTCATTGCCGGGCTGTAGTCGCCCAGTTCTTCGCAGTTCATGCTCCAGTGGTACCACTCCTCGGTCTTCTGTCCGCACACCTGATAGCCGATAACGCGGTCCGCATAGTCCGACTGCTCCACGTGCTCTATCAGCTTTTCCACGGCCGTCTTCATGTCGGCCCGCCATGCGGGAGAGGCCATTGAGGGAAGGAGGTCCTGACGCGGGAGCGCAAAGAGCTTCTCCCCGAAGTCCTTGGTTCCATTGGAAAGTACCAGCAAGTCGTCCGGGTGCGCCCCGGCCCACCATTTTGGCGCGTCAATGTAGAGTTGCAGCATGAGCTTGGCGTCCGAAACGGTGTTTCCCAAAATCATGTGCGCGTTGGCGTCCATCTGGGAGAAGTCCCACTTGTCCCGCTCCGGCCAGATGGTGCTGCTGTAGCCGTAGAGGCAGCCCAGATCGGTGACGAAGGTGTACAGGTCGCACTCCGCACCGGCCAGGGATTGGATGTATTGCGCCAGCAGCGGCTTGCCGTCGGGCGCCATCGCGCCGCTGCCCGTGTAGGTCATGTACGACAGGCCACAGTGGGGCTTGCCGTCGATGGTGAATGCGGGCGCACCGTTCACCTGCTCCACCTTCGCCGTGGGTCCCTTGGGCTTGGGGACGGCTCCCAACAGCGTCACGAAACCATCCACCGTGGGAACGACTATTTCACTGGCACCGTCGCCGTTGAGGTCCGCCGCAATGGGCGCGCCCGAGGCCGCGCCCAAGGCTGCCTTCCAAACCACCCTGGGCCTGCCCGCATCGTCTGCCACAGCGAAGCATTCTCCATGGCTGGTGCCAAACAGAAACTCCTGCCTGCCGTCACCGTCAATGTCGCAGGTGATGGTGTCAGAGGCCGCCGCATCCAGCGGCAGTTCCCAGCGCACACTGCCATCGGCGAGGTTCACGCAGGCGAAGTTGCCGTTCTGCCTGCCAAAACCCATCAGCCAGGTCCCGTCCGGAAGTTGCAGGAACCCCTCGCAGGCGGCGCGGTTCTCGCCCGGCGGTGGTATCTTGTACCAGAGGGGTTCGGCCTTGATGGTCATCGTCGCCTGGAAATAGTGGCCGTCCACAAGGCTCACCAGCGGGCTGTTGTCCTTCCGATCAAGTATGGCCGGGAAGGTGTACAGCCCCTGGCTCGGCTGCTTGAAGATCTCCGGAGGAAACAGCGGTCCGAGCAGCAGGTTGCCCGTCGGCCCGTCGGCGACACAGTAATAATCGGGGCAGGTGAATACCAGATCCTCTTTCCCGTCGCCGTTGTAGTCGCAGGCCGACGCCAGGTTCACGCTGGCGCCGTTGTAACGCTCCAGCCCCGCTTGTTCCGCCTTTTCCCAGAGCAAGGCACCTGTGCGGCCGTCCACCGCCGCGCTGCGCACCAGCGGCGTGCCCGCCCACACGTACAGGTCCGGGGTGTCGTGCCCCAGGAAATGCGCGGCGCGCAGGTAGGCCTTGCGCGGTGCGGGCAGCCCCGTGCGGGTTGGTGCCGGGAAACGCGATTTCCAGAGCAGCTTGTCGTTGTCCGCCGGGGTAACGGCGCGCACCAGCGGGGGCGCATCGGTCGCCACGGTGAGTGTTACCACCTCGATCTTGCCGTCACCGTCAAGATCGGCAAGAACCGGTTCACAGGAGGATGTGTATTCGCGGAACGGCTCAAATGCGCCCTCTTTGAGTTTGAAGGTCCGGAGTTTGGGTTCCTGAAACAGGGCCAATTCATTGATGCCGTCGCCGTCGAGGTCGGCAGCAAAGAGCGGGGGAGCGGGTGCCCCGGCCAATGCGGGCACGGCGGAAAAATCGGCGCGGTCGGCGGGATTCGGAGGGGCAGTCCATGGTTCCAGGGAGATCTTGCCGTCCGCATCCGTTTTCATTGCCAGCCGCGTACCGTCTTTCTCCACTTGGGGCGTCTGGTTGGCCATGCGCTTCTGGCTCTTTGTCTCCACCGCTTTGGCGGCGGGATCGCGCCACAATTCGGCGGGCTTGCCGTCCTTGATAACATACAGACACGCGCCGTCCAGTTGGGTGCGGGTCGGGTCTGTGGACAGGTTGCACAGCACGCCCATGGGGCCATCCTCGCCGAGGCGGTCGCAACTGACCGCAATGGCTCCGGGAATCCTGTACTTCAAGGTGCCCGAGACAGCATTGTAGATCCGGGTCAGCCACGCGTTTTCGTTCTCCGAGTTGTACATGGACAGCACGATTTCCAGCGCACCGTCGCCGTCCACATCCACGTCGGGCGGGTCCGCCCAGGTGGTGGCCACCTTGCCCGTGGTCACGCTTTCCCCCCAACCGTAGCCCCAGGCCTTTTCGTACTTGCCGCCATGGTTCAGCAGCACCTCGTGGTGCTGCGCAAAATTGGCGATGCACAAAAAGTCTTCCAGCCCGTCCTTGTTCAAGTCGACGAACTTGATCAATCCGTAGCTGCGCACGTTGGCAGGGGAGACGTCCCACTTGCAGAACTGCTTTAGTGCGCCTGTGTCGGCGTCGAGCACCCACATCTTGCTGTGGCACTCGACGACCATCTCGCGAATGCCATCGCCTTCCATATCCGTCTGCAACAGCGACGGGAAACAGGTGTAGTCGGAGAAATCGTAACGCCACCGCTGCGCGGGAGCCGCGCCGGGTGCGTTGAAGGAAAAGAGTGCGATGTACCCGTTCTTCGGGTCCGGCGGATAGGCCTGCATGAGCACGACAATCTGTTTGCCCTTTGCACCCGGAACGTATTCGCCCGCAAACAGGTACCAGACATAGGACATCGGCTCCACATCATAGCGCCAGATCAGGCGTCCATCCTCCGCCGAAAGCAGCACCGCCGCGCCGTAATCCCTGCCGGGCCGGTTTGCCATCAAAAGCACTTCGGTCCTGCCGTCCCCGTCCAGGTCTTCCACCGCCGTAACCGTCGTGAAATTCAGCCCCGCCGGATGACTGTGCCAGCGCAGCATGCCTGCCGTGTCATGGCAGAACAGTTCCCCGCCGACGATGGACACGGCAAGCGCCGTTCCATCGGCCGCACTGGTAAACCTGGAAAGGGCGGCCTGCGAACGGCCAAGATCCAACCGGGCAAGGGGGAGGGGCGCCCCGGTCATATTGCCCGGCAGCGGCTGGATGCCTGTCAGATGCGCATTCTGCCGCGGCTCGGGCCAGTTCCCCGGCGTGGCAAGTGCCGCCGCCCCGAAGACACAAACGATTAGAAGGAACAGACTATGAAGCCCTGTTTTGAATTGCTTGAAGATCATCGGCGTCTCCTTGAAACCTCATTATCAACACATCCACCCGTCTCCCGCAATGCCGCCGTTATTCCCTTTGCCCGCCCGTCGTGCTAGAATTATGTTCTCGTTACCGGGTCCCACTCATTTGGAGGAGATTTTGCCATGCTGCATCTGATTTGTCTTGCCGCGCTGCTTCCCATTCAAGCCGCGACCGCCCCCCAACCGCCCTGCGCCTTTGTCCCCGCCGGTGAACTGGCGGCGCGTATTGCCATGGTGCACCAGCGCTTCGCGGAAATCACCGACCCCGCTTTCACGGACAAGTTCATTCTGGCCGATGTGGAATTGGACCCGGCCTATCCGCGCCGCTTCTCCGAGTTCAGCGGGGACATCTCGGGACGCTACATCGGCGCGATGGCGATGCTGCCGCCCAGCGACCCCAAGGCTGCGGAGCATCTGGACCAACTTGTGGAGCTGGTCCTTGGATTTCAACGGGCCGACGGACGCTTCGGCAACGACAAGCTGTCCTTTACCGCCGCCGACGTCGGTCCGGACCAGATGGCGCTGTTGTGGGGCAACGGCCGCTTGCTCGTCGGCCTCATGGAATACTATTCGGTCAAGCCGTCGGACAAGGTGCTGGAGGCCTCGCGCAAACTGGGTGATTTCCTGCTTCAGGTTTTCGACGTGTGCGCCAAGCCCGAAGTCATCGAACGGCTGCGCGGCAAGGCCGCCAACGGGTTCATCTGCTTTACCCAGTTCAACGAGGGACTGGAGTTGCTGGCCCGCGCCACGGGCGACGCCAAGTACCGCGATGTCGCGGCAAAGATGCTCAGCCTGCTTGAAGCGCCCGGTGACCAGCACACGCACGGCTATCTCACCACGCTGCGCGGCCACATGATGGTCTACGAGTCCACGCATGACAAGGGTCAGCTTGACGCCGTGATCGCCCGCTACCGGGAAATCATAGACATGGGCGCCGTGAAGACCAACGGCGGCGTGCTGGAGTACTTCAAGAAGGATTATCATCGTGATGAGGGCTGTTCAGAGGCCGACTTCGTGCGGCTGTCGCTGCAACTGTGGCGGGCCACCGGCGAAGCCGACTACCTCAACCGCGCCGAGCACTGCCTGTACAATTCGCTCTTTGCGGGCCAGTTCGCCACCGGCGATTTCGGCCATCATGATTTTGACGGCCGCGGCTATGTTCCCATGCCCGGACCGGGCCGCGCGTGGTGGTGCTGCACCATGCACGGCTTGCGCGCCCTGCGCGATGTACTGGACAATGTCATCACGCAGGACGGCAATAACATCACCCTCAATCTCTATTTCGAAGGGCGATGGCAGGGCAAGGACACGGCGGTGCGCGTGGAACGGCCGATCCAGCAGGACCCGGCGGCCAGTCCCGTGTTCCGCATGACAATTGAGAAGGCCGCTGCCGCGTCCGGCACGCCCGGCTGCACCTGCACCGCCCGCCAGACCGAATGGATGACAGGTAAGACAATGGGTCCGGGCAAGGCCGGGCAGAAGGACAGCAACAGCATCGACATCCAACCGGTCTATGCGCTGCGCCTCATGGATCGCGACGGCAAGTTTCACCTCCCCGGCGATTTCGCCATGGACACGCCCAAAGAGGCGGCCATCTTCTACGGTCCCTGGCTCATGGGCGTGGACGCGGCGATCAGCCCCATGTTCCATGGCGAACCCTATGACAACAACGTGCTCCTGCTGCCGGAGGCAAAAACGCTGACCCAGCAGATCAGCTTTGGAGACATCAGCTCACCGCTGTTGGCCGGACCGCGCGTTGATCTCATGTACATGCACGGGGGGTTCTCCGACCCCTGTTTTGTGAGTCTCCGGTCCGTGGCCGAACAGTCCACGCACGAGCAGACCACGGTTTCCTTCTGGCACCAGGTGAAACAGGCGAACTGATTTTCGAAGCCTTTGCGGGAATGAAGCTTTGGTCTTGAACCGTGGACTGCATGGACGCGATGGACACAATGGACGGTATGGACGCAATGGACGCAATGGACAAAAAGGACTAAAATTGCCAGACTGCACAGATCCCGAAATATCGGGTCCATGCCGTCCATACCGTCCATCATTCCGGAGCGCTGAAAGCGCGGC
>CAIXUF010001473.1 GCA_903922535.1 Candidatus Hydrogenedentota bacterium | reverse complement strand
CTCTGGGGCTGACAGGGCCCTGGAAGACGGCGTGCCCCGCGCTTCGCGGGGCGGGCCAACAGCGTGCGGCTGCCAGTGAAGCTGGGCCGAACGCCTGCTTTTCGATCTGGGCGGCTCGAGGCGCAGCTTCACTGGCAGCCCGTGCGCGACTTTCACCACGGGCCGTCAGACACGCGTCTAGGCCCAATGCCTGTAGGAAATTCCATGACGCCGCCTCATAGGATCTCCACGTGAAACGGTCCTTCCACCGATTCGTTGCGCATCAGCCGGGGCCAGCGTTTGATCGGCTGCCGGACTTTGCGCGGACACGACCGCGATCGGCGCGCGGGCGTGCGGCATTGGCGCAGGCGCGCGTAGCCGCGCTTGATCATCGTCTGGATCTGGCGCTCGCTCAGCACGCCTTCGCCCAGCGACACGGTCAGCCACATCGCCTGGACGATCTGGAGGAGTTTCGGGAAACTGACCCGCAGCACGGACAGGTCGTCGCCGGCCGTCGTGACACGTTCGACGGCCAGCAGGGCACTGGCCAACACGATGGCCGCGATTTCCTGGGCGCCGGTCTCGACGGTGTGACTCTGCAGCACCGCCGTCTTGCGCAGATGCCGCTTCACCTCCCGAAAATACAGTTCGTGTTCCCAGCGCCGCGCATACAACTGTGCCAACTCGAGCGCCGGCGCGGTGCGCGGGTTCAGCAAACTGGTCCACAGGCGCAAGACTTGCGCGCGATGCCCGGGGCGGCCCACCCGCAGACGAATCTCCCGGACCTCCAGCCACCCCACGATGGTCGAACGCTTGGTGGCGCGCACCGGAACGCGGATCAGGCGGCTGCCGTCGCGGAGGCGCCGGATCAATTGCGGTTTGATCAACATCCGCGCCCGGAACAGAACATGACTGCCGACGCGTTGGCAGGCGGTCAGGGCCTGGGCCGCAAACGCCGCACACCCGTACAAACGGTCGCCCAACAGCAGGGCGTGGGCCGGCATGTGGGCCAGCGTCTGGAGCGCCAGCGCCCACTCGGATTCGCCGGCGCGCCCGATGGCCGCGGCCAGCGGGTTGTGCAGGCCCAGTTCCAGCAGCACGGCGGTCGTCATTTTCGCAAACGCCGCGCGACCCCGCCGACTGCGGGCTTTGGGCCGAGAGGCCCGCACTTGCGCCGTATTGGTCAGACTGAACGAGGTGCCATCCAGCGCCGTCAACCGCCACCCACGCCAGAACGCGTCGGCGTGCGCGACGGTCGCGCGGGGCTGCAACACCCGACGCATCAGTTCGGCGAAAATCTCCCACGGCAGCCGTTGGCGTCGATCCGACCACGAACTGTCGGCCAACGACGTCCCGAACAACTGGGTGAAGTGGTCGGCCAAGGTCCCGGTCCCCTGAATCACATGATACGTCAGGGCCGGCAACAACTCGCTCAAGGGCACGCGCGGCGGACGGCCGCGCCGACGCGGCACCGTCGGCAACGACGCCGCGCCCACAAAACGATGCCACGCGTGCAGGAAGCCGCCCGCCACCGCGGACGCGCCACGATCGTGAGAGTGGGAATGGGTGTTCATTCCCAGAATACATATCCATTTCGCGACGCGAGTACAAGTGTAAAAAGTACACGGTGAATTTCACGACACCGAATTTCCGAATGGCATTGGGGCTATACCGTACTGGCCGCCAGCACGGCGGGTGAAGCGATCCGCCTGGGTCGGGAGCACGCCGGTGAGATTCACCTGTTGATGACCGACGTGGTGATGCCCGAGATGAACGGCCGCGATCTGGCCAGGAACAT